>CAIZEE010000397.1 GCA_903931835.1 uncultured Elstera sp. | reverse complement strand
GGGCCGCCCTGCCAGCCGTTCGGTATCGGCGGCAAGAAAGCAGGCGATTCTGACGCCCGCGATATGTGGCCCGAAGCGATCCGCGCTGTACGAGAAGCGCGACCGAAGTCCTTTTTGTTTGAGAATGTCAGGAATCTCGCCGGCCCTAAGTTTGCGCCTTATCTCGATTGGATATTGGAAAGCTTACGGCGGCCCAATGAGTTTCGACGCGATGGTGAGTGCAGGGACCAGCATTTGGCAAGAATGCGACGCTCAAACGAAGCCCCTACCTATGATGTTAAATGTCAGGTCGTGAACGCCGCTGACTATGGCGCCCCTCAAGTCCGCAACCGCGTTCTGATTATTGGGCTCGCGGAAGACCTTAATATTTCACTCGATCTCATGCGACCCACTCATTCACGGGAAAGGCTGCTATGGGATCAGTGGGTAACGGGTGATTATTGGAGCAGGCACGGTGTGACCCGCCCCAAGGAGGGACCGAGCGGCGCGGACGCGACCACAACGGCAAGGCTTCTCAACCTCAAGAAAGCGCCCGAAGGACTGCCTTGGGTGACGCTCCGGGACGCCGTAGTCGGGCTTGGCGAGCCTGATGGCTTAGGCAATCATGTGTTCCGTGACGGTGCGCGTATTTACGCTGGACACACCGGGAGCCCTCTAGACCTGCCGTCCAAGGCGCTGAAGGCAGGCGATCACGGTGTGCCTGGCGGTGAGAATATGATTCGGTATCCCAATGGCTCCGTACGCTATTTGACAGCTCGGGAGGCCGCGCGCCTTGTCGGGTTGCCGGATGACTATGAGTTCCCCCGGAGCTGGTCCGAGAGCATGAGGCAGATGGGGAATGCCGTTCCCACCCAGCTTGCCGAGGCGGCGGGGCGGCATATTCGGGCGCTGCTCGAACGGAGGTGGTCTGACCGTTTTTCGCGTGTTGCCGCCGAGTGACCACGCGCCCAGAAATATCTGCGGTAGCTGCGCCTGATTCGTCCACTGGGGTTCGGGGTTATGACGAATTCGAAATTGATGTTGAGGCGATCCTTCGGAGTGAGCTTCCGCGCTTTTTCGAAGGCGTCCGGGCCGCCCCTCTGACCCCTCCGAACGTAGCCGCCCTACCCAGTCGCGCGAAGGGCGCCTATCTCCTCTTGCTGGACGATGTTCCCGTTTATGCCGGCAAAACGGACACCCGGCACGGCTTCAAGGATCGGCTCAACCGCCACTCCTGGACGGTGCAGGGGCGTAGAGGTCTTGATCCGGCCCGGCTTACCTTTAAGGCACTCCGGATCATGGTTTTTTCTGCCTTTGACGTTGAGGCAATCCTGATAACAGAAATGAAGAAGGCAGCAAAAGACGCGCTTCCGTGGAACAACTCCGGATTTGGAAGTAACGACCCCGGCAAGAACCGCGACGGCCAGGAGCCCGCTAACTTCGACCAATGGCACCCCGTTGACATTGATTTTCCTGTTGATGGTCTTCCGACAGGAAAGGTTCGCCTCAAGGACCTTCTACACGATGTTAAGGCTAAACTTCCTTATTTGATCCGCAATGCCGCCCTGCCGGATGACTTATATGCTTCAAACGCATCAGCAAGCGCGACAGTACGAGAAATTCTTAAGTTGATAATTTCAACCCTTCCGCCCGGCTGGCAAGTAACCGTCCTTCATGGTCGCGTTATAATTTATCAAGAAAATAAAGAATACGAGCATAAACTTGAGGTTATGCGATCCTGACGACCGCCGGGCGCAATCGTGAAGTGGCGCTAATACAGCTTAGTTTTTGGGTTGCTAGGTCAGTTTGAAATTCCGGCATTCCCCTTTTTGCAGGGAGCCCCATTCCGTGGCGAGCTATCGCGAGATCAGTGCCCTAATATTTCAGATTGGGGCAGCCCCCAAACCCCTCGCTTGACAGCCGCCTCTCCCCGCTGCATCACTCTCGCCCCTCAATCGGGATGGCTTTAAGAATGAGCAGAGCGTTTCTTTTTCCGGGCCAAGGCAGCCAGTCGGTCGGCATGGGGCTGGATCTGGCGCAGAATTTTCCGGCAGCTCGGCAGGTGTTTGCCGAGGTCGATGAGGCCCTGCATCAGAATCTGTCGCGGCTGATCTGGGAAGGGCCGGATGACACGCTGACGCTGACGGAAAATGCGCAGCCGGCGCTGATGGCGGTCAGCATGGCGGTGTTGCGCGTGATCGAGTCAGAGTCCGGCAAGAGCCTGTCCGAGCTGGTGTCCTTCGTCGCCGGTCATTCGCTCGGCGAATACAGCGCGCTGGCGGCGGCCGGTGCCTTGCCGCTGGCCGATACCGCGCGGTTGCTGAAGACGCGCGGTCAGGCGATGCAGCGCGCTTGCGGCGTGGGCGACGGCGCCATGGCGGCGTTGTTCCCGGTCGAGCTCGATCTCGCCCGCGAAATTGCGGCGGATGCCGCCGAGGGCAAGATTTGCGAGATCGCCAATGATAATGGCGGCGGGCAGGTCGTGATCAGCGGTGATGCGTTGGCGATCGATCGCGCCGTGGCGCTGGCGACCAGCCGTGGCGTCAAGCGCGCCGTACCGCTGCCGGTCAGTGCGCCGTTCCATTGCAGCCTGCTGGCCTCGGCCGCCGATCGCATGGCCGAAGCGCTGGCGAATATTGAGATTGCGGCACCGGTCGTCCCGCTGATCGCCAATGTCACCGCTGGCCCAGTCGAGGATCCGGCCAAGATCCGCCAATTGCTGGTAGAGCAGGTGACCGCGACGGTGCGCTGGCGCGAGAGTGTGGATGTCATGATCGCGCTCGGCGTCGATAACTTCGTCGAACTCGGTGCCGGCAAGGTGCTGGCCGGCCTGGTCAAGCGGATTTCCAAGGATGTCGCGGTCGCCTCGATCGGCGCACCGGCCGATATCGATCCGCTGATTGCCTCTCTTCTATAAGGATGGTCG
>CAIZEE010000396.1 GCA_903931835.1 uncultured Elstera sp. | reverse complement strand
CCGCGAAGCTATGGGCCTTTCCCTTGCCCAAGCGGGGGCAGCGGTCCGCGAAACCGCTTGCAAAGGGAAAAGCGGGCGGCCGGTCTTCACCATCGAGGCAATGCACCCGCGGGCGGGGTCCTATTGCGTGACGATTTTCTCAGACGCGGCAGAGCGCTGGAACCTTGATCGATGGGACGAAGCGACAGAAGCCCACTTTGGCCTGTCACGGGAGACCCTGCCTTTGTGGTGGGCTGGCCAACACGGAGCAAGTTTAGAGATGGCAGTCGGCTTGGCGGATGAATGCAGGAACCTGCCTCGTATAGCCGATCGCATGGCGGCGGCCCGCCGCGCCGTCGATGCCAGCAAAACCAATATCGGCAGGCAAGCAGGCGACGGGGAACGAAAAATCAAGGTGGCGACATTGCTTTTCCGCGAACTGCATGACTGCGCACGGCCTGGCAAGCCCCGGCAAGCCGGCATAACCGTTGCCGAAGCCGCGCGGCGAGTTCATCGCCTTCCCTTGGGGTCGCAATATGGTAACGCGAAGTCGATCGCGAATTTGCATGCCGACGAGGCTTTGATGCGTGCAGCTAGGGCGAATTCGGACGTCTGGCGCGCAATGGCATAGAAAGTAGGTGCCGAGTTCCTATGCCGGACACCAACAAGACCACCTTGTAATTGGATCGCTCTGACAACAACGGAGCGAAACCAGTGCCCCATGATCTTAACAATAACCCGAACCGGGTTCTCAGCGTCCCCGAAACGGCGTCTTTCCTTAGCTCCACGAAAAGCTGGCTCGACCAAGCACGGCTGCGCGGAGACGGCCCTCCGTTTGTAAGGATCGGGACCGGCAGGGGCGCGCGCGTTGGCTACCGGATGATCGACCTCCAGCGCTGGCTTGACACCCGCGTCCGCCGCTCGACCAGCGAGGGGGAATGAGCATGGCACAGCCATTGGACTTCACGCCTTCCTTGCTCGATCGGTCGTTCGAGGAAATGCGCGCGACTATCATGCGCGATCTTGCGAGGGAACTGGCCCAGGCATTCCCCGGCGTTCGCGTTGCTCCCCTCCCGATCGCGTACAGGTTTGACGACTGCCACGGTGGCGAGCACGCGTCGCTGTCGCCAGCCGCCCAAGCGCTTTTGCTGTACATGGCCACGGTTGCCGATCGCTACCTCTTCCCCTGCGACGCCGGGGTGATGTTCCCGGGCCCGCTGTTCGAACTGCAGAAGGGGGATAAGGGTCTGATCGTCGTTGAACTTTTCCGCTGCCAGGAATTTTCGATCCATATGACTTGGCTGCGGGGGGCGAGCGCTGCAACGCTTCGCAGCGCTTTGGTAGCGGAGGGGGTGGAATGATGGCCGCTATTCCCCAAGCGAGTGGAGCAGGCCCTGCGCCTGCAATGCTTGCTCATGCACTCGCGATCGTCGCCAAACTGCCCGGCGCCCGCGTGTTTCCGATCCGGGCCGGCGGGAAATTTCCGCCCCTGGTGAAGGCTTGGCCAGACGAGGCCACCGCCGACACCCACCAAATCAACGCCTGGTGGGGGCGCTGGCCGGACGCGAACATAGGAATCACCGGCTGCGCTGTTCTCGACATCGATGTACGGGACGGCAAGCCGGGCATGCTGTCGTTCGAAGCCCTGAACCTGTCCCCGGACGAAAAGCGGGCCGCGCTTGTCGTTTCCACTCCGTCCGGCGGCTGGCATTTCTATTTTGCCCAGCCGGACGGGGAGCCGTTGCGCAGTCACAACGGGTTCCGACTGGGCTTGGATTTCAAGGCGGCCGGCGGGTACGTGCTCGGGCCGGGCTCGCGGATCGATGGAAACGATCGACCCTACGCTATCAAATTCGAACCCGGCGCGCTGGGCGCCTGTCCTGCCGGCCTGGCTGAGATTATCCGTTCAATGCCCGCACGCGAAAAAGCGCCGAACCGCGGGGAACTTGCGCCCGGCGCTGAGTTGGACGATCCGGCCATGATCGCGCAAGCGGTCGCTTGGCTTG
>CAIZEE010000395.1 GCA_903931835.1 uncultured Elstera sp. | reverse complement strand
TCCACCCCATCAGGTCGGGACGAATGACGTCAGAACCTGGGGCAGCGGCAGCTGGGCCCCGCTCCACAGATTTTGATGGCCTTCTATCTGTTATTCGGCGTGGAAGATTGACCCCTGTTGAGGGGTAATCGGCGTCCAAATTTGGCTCTGACGCAATTTTGATGGTGTTCATGCCTATCCTGCGCCGATAACGCGGGCTTGGAGCAGATCCTTCGTAAGCATGCGGCGTAGGCCGCAGGTCGGCTATTTCCGGGCGGTGGATCGCTTGAGCCGTTCAGGATTGGTTGTAGACTCAAATGATGTGACCTGCCCCTGAGAATCTCCTCCAGTCTGAGTTAGAGTCCGGTCCTTGAAGAGGACGGACGAATGAAGCGCAGCAGGTTTACCGAAGAACAGATCATCGCGGTTTTGCGCGAGCATGAGGCGGGCGTTAAGGCCGCCGATTTATGCCGTAAGCACGGGATGTCTGAAGCGACCTTGTACAACTGGAAGGCCCGCTATGGCGGCCTCGATGTGTCTGAGGCGAAGCGATTGCGGTCGCTTGAAGACGAGAACGCGAAGCTGAAGAAGCTG
This sequence comes from uncultured Elstera sp., assembly GCA_903931835.1. Taxonomy (GTDB): domain Bacteria; phylum Pseudomonadota; class Alphaproteobacteria; order Elsterales; family Elsteraceae; genus CAIZEE01. The sequence continues at coordinate 1,066 of CAIZEE010000395.1, read as the reverse complement.
TTGGCGGAATCGATGCTCGATGCGGCCGCGTTGCGGGAGCTTTTGACAAAAAAATGGTAGGGCCCGCCGCCAAGCGGGAAGCTGTCGCTCACCTGCGAACGGTGTTCGAGATGAGCGAGCGGCGGGCCTGCTCCGTTATCGCGGTGGATCGCACGATGATCCGCTACCGGTCTTCTCGCCCCGATGAGGCGGCGTTGCGGAGCCGATTGCGCGATCTGGCCAACGCTCGGCGACGCTTTGGCTATCGACGACTGTTCATCTTGCTTCGACGCGAGGGTGAACCGTCTGGTATCAACCGGATCTATCGGCTGTATCGCGAGGAGGGTTTGACGGTTCGCAAGCGTAAGAACCGGCGGCGGGCTATCGGCACCCGCGCGCCTATCCTCATCGAGGCGAAGGCAAACGCTCGCTGGTCACTGGATTTTGTCCACGATCAGCTTGCCTGCGGTCGCCGCTTCCGAATCCTGAACATCGTTGACGACGTCACCCGAGAATGCCTAGCCGCGATACCAGACACGTCGATATCGGGCCGCCGCGTCGTCCGTGAGCTGACCAGTCTCATGGCTCGGCGGGGTAAGCCGCAGATGATCGTTTCCGACAATGGCACCGAGCTTACATCCAGCGCGGTTCTCGCCTGGGTGCAGGACTACCGGATCGACTGGCATTACATCGCGCCCGGCAAGCCGATGCAAAACGGGTATGTCGAATCCTTCAATGGTCGGATGCGCGACGAACTGCTGAACGAGAGCCTGTTCTTCGGCCTCGATCACGCCCGCCAGGTCATCGCGACATGGGCGGAGGACTACAATACAACGAGGCCCCATTCCTCGCTCGGCTACACCACGCCAGCGGCATACGCCGCGTCGCTTACCGCAACAGACGCTCGGCTGCGCAACCCCGACCAGCTCCGCCGATCGCCTGTTGCTTCACCCGCGCCAATTGGCGTAACAACCGCCGAGACTCTAAACGCCGCTGGATGAAAAATCAGGGGCAGGTCAGATGCACTAGGACCCATCTGAGCTGTAGTGCGGCGGGTCGCCGTAATCGGCGCTCAAACGGACAACAC
>CAIZEE010000394.1 GCA_903931835.1 uncultured Elstera sp. | reverse complement strand
TTCATCCTGGGCGGCGGGGCGATCTTTGCCGCCTGGCCGTTTGTCTATGCGGTCAGCTTTTCGGGCTTTTACCTCGCCATGTTTCTGGTGCTGGCCGCGCTGATCCTGCGGCCGGTAGGCTACAAATACCGGTCAAAGGATGCCAATCCGGCCTGGCGTACGCGGTGGGATTGGGCGATTTTCGTCAGCGGACTGGTGCCGGCGCTGGTGTTCGGCGTGGCGGTGGGCAATGCGCTGGCGGGCGCGCCGTTCCGCTTCGACAGCGATCTGCGCATGACATACGAAGGGTCGCTCCTCGGCCTGTTCACACCGTTTACCCTGCTGACCGGCGTTCTGTCGGTGGCTATGCTCGCATTGCACGGCGCGGGCTGGCTTGCGGTGAAAATCGAGGAAGGCCCCGTGTTGGCTCGCACCCGGCGTATCGGCCTTGGCGCCGGAATCGCCTCGATTGCGCTGTTCGCCCTTGGCGGACTCATGGTGGCAAAGGGCGGTATGGGCATGCATCTGGAGGGCGCGGTGGATGCTTCAGGTCCATCCAACCCCTTGATGTCGGGCTCTGCACCGTTGGCTGGCGCGTGGCTCGGCAATTATGCGCTACATCCCTGGATGCTGATCGCGCCCGTGCTAGGGCTGATCGGGCCGATCGTGGCATTGGTCGGGATCAGCCTGCGCAAGGGATTGCTGAACTTTGCCGGCTCTGCTCTGGGAATCGTCGGCACGATTGCCACGGTCGGTCTGTCGATGTTCCCGTTCATTCTGCCCAGTTCGATTGACCCCCGGTCGAGCCTGACGGTGTGGAACGCCTCGTCGAGCCATCTGACGCTGTTCATCATGCTGATTGTGACGGTCATTTTTCTGCCGATTGTGCTGCTGTACACCGCGTGGGTGATGAAAGTGCTGGCGGGCAGGATCACGCTCGCCGACGTGCGCACCAGCCTCGACTTCTATTGATAAGGACATACACCGATGTGGTATTTTTCCTGGATCCTTGGGCTTGGTCTGGCCGTGGCATTTGGCGTGATCAACGGGTTGTGGCACGAATTCAACTCGCCGATCGACGACGATCCGGCGATTTGACTGGGCCACCCCTGCGCGGCATTTGTCAGTCGCCACCCCCCCGCCGATCCGGTCTGGACCTGCGGGGGTTTGTGTTGTCCGAGAAGCATTTTGGCGAAAGGTCGTTATCCATGATGTTCAATCAGTTGCGCAGGTTGCGTGGCACGGCCGGCATCTCGATGGCAGCGGTGCTTGTGATGCTTTCCGGGCCCTGCCTTGCCGAGGCGCCAACCAGTGCTGCCGCGTCAGCGCCGTATTACGTGTTTCAGCGGGTCGTCTATCAGAACGACGGCGGCTTGCCGGACAATCACGCCTATTTCGGGCGTATATTGCGCAATATCGCTGCGCACATCGCTGCGACGGACGGCAAAGTGGAAATCCGCGTGGTGAACTTTGCCTCTGGCGTGACCATGTTTCAACTCGCCAGGACAGACACCGAACTGCGCGCGCAAATCGATGCATTGCGCGCCAAGGGCGTGAAATTCCTGATCTGCCGCAACACGTTGAACGGCATGGGCCTCAAGATCGAGGATCTGTATGAGGTCAAGCCAGAGGATATCGTTCCAAGCGGCGTTGCCGAAATCGCCCGCCTGCAGGGCCAGGGATTTGTCTATATTCACCCATGAAGGGTGATTGTCACCCGGTGGTCCCGGCTTGCGCGGCGAACTGGTCATAGGCCTCCACCGCCTGCGCCGCATACATCAGGCTGGGACCGGCGCCCATGTACAGCGCCATTCCCATGGTTTCCATCAATTCGTCTCGCGTGGCGCCGTGTTCGAGCGCAGCCTTGGCGTGAAAGGCGACACAGCCATCGCAGCGAATGGCCACCGCGATGGCAAGCGCAATCAGTTCCTTAGTCTTTGTGTCGAGCGTTCCTGGACCGGTGGCAGCAGCGGCCATCGTGGAAAAGGCCTTCATCACCTCCGGTGCGCCAAGGCGGACCTGCTTGATCGCGCCGGTCAGTTCTTTTGCCATTTCGGGCCAGTCTTTGTTCATCGCGATGGGTCCTTTCAGCGACCAGGCTAAGCGGACAACGCCGCCCAGCTACGGTAAAGCATGTAGATCGCCACCAGCACGATGCCGCCAGCGAACAGTGTGTTGAGCTGGCCTTTGTGTGCAGAAAGCCGGCGTGAAGCGGCAGTTCCCAGCACCGTTCCGCCCAAGCCGCCCAGGATGAATGTACCCGCCAATGACCAGTCAACCAGCCCCGATGCGGCATAATTTGCCGCCGTTGTCAGGCCAAAGGCGCTGACTGCGACCAAGGATGTTCCGATAGCCTGATAGATCGGCATCGAGGTGGCCGCGATGAGCGCCGGAACGATGAGAAATCCGCCCCCAATGCCGAAAAACCCTGAAAGGCCGCCGGTCACCAAGCCAAAGCCTGCGACTCGCGGCAGATTCTCGCGATGGCATGTCACACCCTCGATGCCGTCGTCGCGGCGCGAGCGGAACATGACTGCGGCAACCACAACCATGAGAAGGGCAAACAGGAACAGCAATCGCTGGCCGTCGATCGCCTTGCCGAGGCTTGATCCCGCAAGGGCACCGACAACCCCTGCCAGGGCAAAGGCGAGGCCGCAACGCCACACGACATTGCCGGCTCGCGCGTGGTTGGCGAGTCCCGCCATGGCATTGACCGCCACCGCAAACGCGCTCGTGCCGATAGCCAGATGCGGGTCTTTGACGCCGACGACGTAAACCATCAACGGCACCGCAATGACCGAGCCACCGCCGCCCACCAGGCCCAGCGTAAAGCCGACCAGTCCTCCGCTTCCCAGCGACAGCAAGGCATGGAGCAGCGTCAAAGCAGATTGACCGGCAGCTTCAGATAACTGACCCCGTTTGCTTCTGCATCAGGCAAGTGCCCGGCGCGCATGTTGACCTGCACCGAGGGCAGCATCAGCCGTGGCATGGTCAGCGTCGCGTCGCGGGTCTGGCGCATGGCCACAAACTCGGCTTCATCGATCCGGTCGTGAACGTGGATGTTGTGCAACCGCTCATCCCCGATGCTGGTTTCCCAGGCAAAGGCGGCGCGGTTAGGCGCGCCGTAATCGTGACAAAGGAACACCCGCGTTGCGGTGGGCAGTTGCATCAGCCGCCGGATCGACCGGTACAGCGTGGCAGCATCTCCACCGGGAAAGTCGGTTCGCGCCGTGCCATAGTCGGGCATGAACAAGGTATCACCGACAAACAATGCATCGCCAAAGACATAGGCCATGCAGGCAGGGG
>CAIZEE010000393.1 GCA_903931835.1 uncultured Elstera sp. | reverse complement strand
GTATGGCGACGGATGATGGCGCCGGGGAACGAGGCCGGAATATACATCGACCGCCCGCCCAGCTCCGCCGAGTACATCCGCTCGTTATAGGAGCCGTAGAGCACCAGAGGCGGCTTGGTTTTGAGCAACTCGCGCACTGCCTGATTATCGGGTTTTACCCCTGGACGCCTTGCAAAGGAGAAGGTGCAGGGCATGCCCATTTCCTCCTCCAGGAACCGCCTGACACCGCGCGCATAGGTATCGGTTGCGACGATGGCGAAGGAGGCGGTGCCGAAGAAATCCTGGGTGACGCTGCGCCACAGATCCCAGATCGGCTTGATCGTGGTGTGCTTTTCGGCCTCGATAAACGGCTCGGGATCGATGCCGGCAAGCTCGCCGAGGCTGCGCAGGAAATTGGTCGTGGTGAACAGGCCGATCGGCGCCTGGAGATAAGGCTTGCCCAACTCCTCGCAGAGCTTGCGGCCGAACTCCCGATACATGCAGATGTTCACATCGGCATCGGCAAGCTTGGGCACATCCTCGATATGCGAGCCCAGCGGGAAGACGAGATTGATCTCGCACCCGACACCCTCGACCAGCCGGCGGATTTCCGCCACATCGGACGGCATGTTGAAGGTGCCGTAGATCGGCCCGATGATGTTGACGCGCGGCTTGGCGCCAGGCGCACGCTCGGGCCGCTTCTTCTTCGCCTTCTTGGCGCCGAATTCGGACCACAGCCAGTAGATCGCGCGATCGGCACTCTGCCATTGATCTTCGTCGATCGTGCGCGGGATGAAGCGCATCAGATTGGAGCCTTCCGGCGTCACGCCGCCGCCGATCATCTCAGCGATGCTCCCGGTGACCACGACCGCCGGCATGTCCGGATCCTGGCTCGCATTGGCGCGTTTCAGCGCATCTTCCGTACCGCTCATCGACAGCTCGTCTTCGGAGAGCCCGGTGACGACGATCGGCAATTCATGCGGCGGCAGGCCGTCCGTGTAATGCAGCACGGCGGTAACCGGCAGATTCTCGCAGCCGACCGGCCCGTCGATCACGACGCGCAACCCCCGGATCGCGGTGAAGGCGTAGACCGCCCCCCAATAGCCCCCTGCGCGATCATGATCGAGAACCAGCATCGCTCAGTTCCCTATCGCGTCGGTGAGGATGGCTTTGGCGCGGATTTCACGCGCCTTGCGATTGGCCTCTTTGGCGCCGGCATGGGCATCCGGCTTGCCGGTCCAGCCATAGCCAGCGGCATCGGGCGTACCCACGCCTGCAAAGAATTCGACCATCCGGCCGAAGCGGTCGCGGCCGCGCGTCTGGGTGCGCACGATATCGGCGATAGCGCCGACACCGGCCGGACCGAACAGCGGTCGCGCCGACACCATGTTGGTGAAATAGATCGCCGGGATGCCGAGTTCCTTCGCCTGCTGCACCAGCGGCGTCGTGCCGATCGCGAGGTCTGGACGAACCTCGCGCATCGCCTCGACATCCTGTTCGAGGGCGGCGCGGTATTGGATATGCACGCCCTTCGCCGTCAGCCATTCGCGGTCAGGATCGCTCCATTCGGTGCGCGGCAAAGCCGTGCCGACATAGGGCACATCGCAACCGGCCTCGATCAGCAGGCGGGCGACCAGCAGCTCCGAACCCTCATAGCCTGAAACGGTGACGCGGGCATCGAGCTTGTTGGCGGCGAGCGCACCCTGGATCGCGGGCAGCGCGCGGGCCTTCGCCTGATCGATCAGATCGGACGGCACATTCGAAGCCTTGCCGATCGCGTCCAACCAGGCAGAAGTGCCATCAACGCCGACGGGTGCTGAGCCGACAACGGGACGGCCCGCCGCGCGGAATTCACGGATCGAGGCGGTGTAGAACGGATGGATCGCAGCGGCCACGACACTGTCCAGCGCTGCGTACAGATCGCGCCACTCGCGACAGGGCAACTGCGGTGCGACGCCGAGGCCCATCGGCGCCAGCATTGCTGAGAGGCCCGGCGGGTCGGCTGGAAATAATTCGCCGATCATCGCGACCATCGGCTTGTCCTCGACCATCTGCCGGGGACGCTGAACCGGTCCCTGTTCGGCCTCCAGCCGCGCATAGCGCAGCATGGCGCC
>CAIZEE010000392.1 GCA_903931835.1 uncultured Elstera sp. | reverse complement strand
CCGTTGGCGACGAGGTAGGAGGTCAGCACCCAGGTGCTTTCATCGACGCTCGCCGACATGGAGCCGGCGATATGCGGCAACGCCACGTTGACAATCGTGGTGTCGAGAATTTCCATGAAGGCGGCCAAAGTCACGACCACCGCAATCAGCCAGGGATTGCCAGTGGGTTTCCAGGCGGCGCGCGCCTCCGCTTCGGTCATCTAATCGTCACGACCGGATCGACAGACAGGCCCAGCGGCAAGGGCAGATTGGGGTCGAGGCCCCTGTCGATGACGATCTTTACCGGCACGCGCTGGACGATCTTCACGTAATTGCCGGTCGCGTTTTCCGGCGGGAAGGTGGTGAAGCGCGATCCGCTGCCCATCTGGATACTGTCGACATGACCGACCAGTTTCAATTGCGGATAGGCATCGATCGCGATCGTGGCATTTTGTCCAGGTCTTAGCGCGGCGAGCTGCGATTCCTTGAAATTGGCCGTTATCCAGACATCCGGCGACACCAATGACAGGATCGATTGGCCGACTTGTAGATAGGTCCCCAATTCCACGTTGCGCTTGGTGATCCAGCCATCCTGCGGTGCAGTGATGACGGTGTAACTGAGATTGAGTTCCGCCTGCGCCAGATCTGCTTCCGCCTGCGCCACATCAGCAATGCGCTGGCTGACAGCTGCCTGAGCCACTGCGATGTTCTCATCGACCAGGCTGGCGATCTTGACCTGGGCGTCCTGCAGCGTGAGCGATGCCGTGGCGGTCCTGGCACTTTCCTTGGCTGCATCGATTTGCTGCTGCGTCGTTGCGCGAGCATCGACCTGAAGCTGGCGTTCGAAATCGGCCTTGGCGCGGCTGGAGCTTGCCTCTGATGAGCGTTTTTGTGCCTCGGCGATGGCGAGCCGGGCGGGGTAGGTGGCGCGCGCGATCGCAAGATTGGCTTCGGCCTCATGCAACTGCGCCTGCGCCAGCGCCAGATTGGCGGCGGCCTTTTGGCGTGCAACCTCGTAGTCGCGCGGATCGAGCTTCAGCAGCACATCGCCTGCCTTGACGCGCTGATTATCGGCGATCGACATCTGCACGACATAGCCTGCTAGACGCGAGGCGATGGCAACGGCGCGGCCGTCAGTATAGGCGTCGTCGGTCGATAACTGATTACGGGTCGAGAAGTAATAATATATGCCGCCCACGACCAGCAGCACGGCAAAGGCGATCAAGACAAGGCGCGGCAGCGCGGACCGCTTTTTTGCAGGCGGGGGTGCTGTCTCTGTTGTCGATGTCATCGGCAGGTGTGCCCCTGTGAAGCGGGAATCAAATAATTGGGGTGCCGCGACCAGCAGGGCCGGTACGCGGGGAAGCGCTCGGGTGGGGAAGTTGTTTTGTGCGAGTCTTGGTTTAGGGAGCGAACCCGCTTCTGTCCAGTCGAAATTTATCAGGTTTTACAGGCCACAAGGTGTAATATTTGTCGCAGCCGCTCGGACAGCGTCATGCGTCAAAGGATGGCGGGGCGCAATTTCCGATGACGGCGCGGACCATTGGTCTGCGATCACAAGACGCAGGAACACAGTCGATTTTCTCAGGCGGCAAGTCTCTATTAACCAGATATATCTAATTTCCACACGGCCCGGGATTGGCTCATGCTATGCCACTCCCGATGATCGATAACCAAGAGTGATACTCGCAAAAATGACCGATGAAATTTTCGCCGACCGGATGGTCGAAATCAGCCAGGTTGGTTCGACGGTTCGGCTTGATCTGCAGTCGCTGTCGCCGACAGAGAAGCAGGACGATGGCACACCGAAATTGGTGTTCCGCCAACGCGTTGTGATGCCGCTCGACGGCTTCCTGCAAAGCTTCCAGACGATGGAGCGGATGGTCGCCAAGCTGGTTGAGGCCGGGGTTCTGGTACGCAAACCTGTGAGCGGAGAGGCTACGGGCGAGGAGGGCGAGGGCAGTCTCGAGGCGCCGCCGCCATCGCCCAATTTCCGTAACTAACCATGGTTGCGGATGGCATCGATGTGTCGGCGCCGAACACAGCGCTTGCCTGCCTCGTCGCGGTTGCGCGGCACCACGGCCTGGATTTATCCGTTGACACGCTGATCGCTAGTTTTGCGCTCGGCGCTGGTGAGCCGAACGACACCGAGTTGGTTCGCGTGGCCTCGCAATCGGGCATGGTTGCGTCCGCAGCAACGCTGGCCTGGGATGATTTGACCAGGATGGGTGAGGCAATGCCCGTTCTCGCCCGCCTGAATAACGGCAACACGGTCATTCTGTCGGCAGTCAGGACTGCGGGTCAGGGCGAAGAGGCGGTGATCTATGATCCGCTGTCTGAGCGGGGCGGCTTGTTGTTCATCGCGCGCGACCAGTTCCTGGCGGCGTGGAGTGGGCGCGCCGTCCTGCTCAAGCGCAAATATAGCTGGCGCGACACCGATCAGCCCTTCGGCATTAAATGGTTCCTGCCGGAGATCATGCGCCAGCGCCGCGCCTTCATCGATGTCGCGATGGCGGCGGTGGCTCTGCATCTCCTGGCATTTGCTGTGCCGATCTTCATGCAGATCACCATCGATAAGGTTCTGCTGCATCAAAGCTATACGACGCTGGAGGTGATCGGCATCGGTGTGACAGCCTGTATCCTGTTTGACAGCTTTCTCACCTATCTACGAAATTTTCTGCTGCTCCATGCGAGCAGCAAGATCGACATTCGAGTAGCGACCAACACATTCGGTCACTTGCTGACCTTGCCGGTTACGTTCTTCGAGCAGATCTCGGCCGGCGTGCTGACCAAGCACATGCAGCAGATCACTACCTTGCGCGAATTCCTGACCGGGCGGGTCTTCCTGACGGCGCTTGATTCGCTGGCTCTCATCGTGTTTCTGCCGGTGCTGTTCATTTACAGCCCGCTGCTGACCGGTATCCTGCTGGTCTTCTCTTTGATCCTGTGCGGCGTGGTCGCCAGCCTGTCACGCTATCTGCGTGTCCAGTTGGATCAGCTTTATCAGGCCGAAGGCGATCGTCAGGCCTTGCTGGTTGAGGCGATCCACGGCATGGGCACGATCAAGGCATTGGCCATCGCGCCGATCCTGCGCCGCCTGTGGGATTCGCGGTCCGCCCATGCCATCACCCGCAATCTTCATGTCGGACGTACGGCGGCGGCCGGACGGGCACTCAGCCAGATGATCGAGAAACTCCTGATGGTGACGATCATCTGGGTTGGCGCACTGTCGGTCATGAACAACGATATGACGGTCGGTGCCCTGGTCGCGTTCAACATGCTGGCGGGCCGCGTCACAGGGCCTTTGGTTCAGTTGGTGTCGCTCATCCAGGACTATCAGCAGGCAGCCCTCTCGATCCGCATGCTGGGTGTCGTCATGAATCAGCGGGGCGAGGGCGGCGCCGGTACCGGTCTTCGTCCCGTCCTGACCGGCGAGATTGCGTTTGAGGACGTCACCTTCCGCTATCCCGGCAGTTTAGCGCCTGCGCTGGAGCGCCTGAGCTTCTCGGTGCCGCGCGGCATCGTCGTCGGCATTGTCGGGCGCAGCGGCTCGGGCAAGACCACGGTGACCCGGCTGATCCAGGGCTTGCAGCTCGCCGAAAGCGGCGTGGTTCGCCTCGACGGCCATGATCTGCGCACGGTCGATCTGATGGCGCTCAGATCTCAGGTTGGCGTCGTGCTGCAGGAAAGCTTTCTGTTCCGCGGAACGGTGCGGGAGAACATTGCCTATGCGAAGCCCGGCGCCAGCCTGGATGAGATCGTGCGGGTGGCGAAGCTCGCCGGTGCCGACGAGTTCATCGAACAATTGCGCGACGGCTATGACACGAAGCTGGAGGAAGGGGCGAGCAACCTGTCCGGCGGCCAGAAGCAACGCATCGCCATCGCCCGTGCGCTGATCCGCGATCCGGCACTGCTGATCCTGGACGAGGCGACCAGCGCGCTTGATCCGGAAAGCGAGGCCGTGGTCCGCACCAATCTGCGCGGCATCGCGCGCGGGCGTACGACCATCATCGTGTCGCATCGGATGGCCTTCATCGCCGATTCCGACGCCATCGTGGTGATGGATCGCGGACGCATCGCCGATACCGGTCGTCATGACGAATTGCTGAAGCGCTGCGCCATCTACAAGCAGCTTTGGAACCAGCAGATGGGGCGCGCCTAAATGGGTCTGGTCGGTCAGGGACGCGCCATTCTCTCCGCCACGCGGTCATTCGTGGTCGGTCCCACGCCGAATGCTGAGCTGGTTCGCGGCTTCATGCCGGATGCGATCGAGCTCGAAAACCTGCCGCTGCCGATCTGGGCTCGCTCGACGCTCTATGCGCTGGTCGGTTTTATCCTGATCGCGTTGATCTGGGCCGCACTCGCGCATATGGAAATTGTCGTGACCGGGCGCGGCAAGGTCATCACCACCGTCGCCCCTGTTCTGATCCAGCCCTATGAAAAACTGACGATCAAATCGGTCGACGTGACGCCCGGTCAGCTGGTCCATAAGGGCGACGTGCTGGTGACGCTTGACCCGACCTTTGCGGGTTCCGATGTGCATGACCAAACCGTTCAGCTGGCCAGTCTGGATGCCGAGTTGGCGCGCCTCGATGCCGAGCTTTCCGGCACGATGCTGCCGCCCGATAACGGCAATCCGAATATGGCGCTGCAGCGCCAGTTCCAGGAACAGCGGCGGCTCGAATACGCAACCAAACTCGATTCGCTGGATCGTGCGGTATCGCGGGCCGAGGCGTCTCTGGCGACCAATCGTCAGGCTCAGGTGGGGCTGAGGGATCAGGTCAAGGTGGCCGGCGAGATCGAGGATATGCGCGCCGATCTGCTGGCGCATAACGTCGGCTCCAAGCTCAATCTGCTGACCGCGCGCAATGAGCGCATCCTTGCGATCAACCAATTGACGGCGCGGGAATCGGAAGAGCATGAACTGCTTCAGCAGATCGCCGGGCTGAAAAGCGACCGGGAGAATTATGCGGCGGAATGGCTCAGCAAGACCCGCGAGACTTATATCGAAACCAAGCGCAAGCGCGATCAGGTAAAGGAAGCGCTGGTCAAGGCGGAGCGCCGCGACAATTTGGTGACGCTCACAGCACCTAGCGATTCGATTGTGCTCGACGTGGTCAGACGCGGTGCCGGTGGCGTCGCGTCGGAGGGCGAGGCGCTGATGTCGTTGGTGCCGCTCGACTCACCGATTGAAATCGAAACCGAAATTGATGGCCGCGATATCGGCAATATCCGCGCTGGCGATCCGGTCCGCCTGAAATTCGAGGCCTTCCCGTTTCAGAAATACGGCACGCTGGACGGCATCGTCAAAACAATCAGCCAGGACACGCTGCAGGCGCCCGATCGGCAGGACAAGGTGCAGATCTATAAGGCGCGTATTGGGCTCGTCACCACCCAGCTGCATAACGTGCCAGCCGATTTCCACTTGCTTCCCGGCATGGTCGCCACGGCGGAGATCAAGGTCGGCCGTCGCCGTGTGATCTCCTATTTGCTCTATCCGGTGGTGCGGGCGCTGGATGAGGGAATGCGCGAGCCATGAGCCGCCGCTATATCATCGCCGATGTCTTTACCGATCAACGCTTCAAGGGCAATCCGCTGGCCGTTGTGCTCGACGGGCGGGGCCTGTCCGATCAGGCGATGCAGACGATCGCGCGCGAGTTCAACCTGTCGGAAACGGTGTTCGTCCTGCCGCCCGATAATCCTGTCCATGCGTGCCGGCTGCGGATTTTCACGCCGGCCAATGAGCTGCCCTTTGCCGGTCACCCGACGGTCGGGGCGACGATTGTCATTGCGACCGTGTTGCGCGGATTGACGGACCCCGACGCATTCATCCTAGAGGAGAATGTCGGCCCGATCCCGGTCAGGTTCGATCGTGCATCCATGACGGCTTCCTTTACGGTAACGGGCAGCCCAAAGATCCGCGAGGGAGTGGCCCCGCCCGAGGTAGTCGCTGCCATGCTGTCGCTTAGCCCGGGTGATCTCGGCTCTCCCGCCTGGACTGCGAGCAGCGGTACCGCATTTCTGATGGTGCCGTTGCGCGGGGTCGATGCGCTTGCCCGAATCCGGGTGGATGTCGCACGCTTAGATGCTTGTGTCGCCAGGGCACATGCGCACGGCGTCTATCCCTTCGCCGATCTCGATGGTGACGGGGCGAGGCGGCTTGTCCGTGCACGCATGTTCGCGCCCGAGATGGGCATTACCGAAGACCCGGCGACCGGCTCCGCTGCGACCGCACTTGTCGGGTCGCTGGCGCTCAGCATCGGCAAGGATGGTAATTTCGGGCTCGATATCGAGCAGGGCGTCGAGATGGGCCGCGACAGCCTGATCATCACTGACACCGTGGTCGCGGGGGGCCAAGTCGCGACCATCAAGGTCAGCGGTGGTGCCGTGATCGTAGCGGAGGGCGCGGTGCTACTGGACTAGGCGCGGACGGTCGCCAGGAAACTATCCACCTCACGTCTTAGCATTTGCGTCTTGCCGGATAGGTTGGACGTCGCAGCGATCATCGTTTGGGCTTCCTGACCGGTGCGTTCGGCAGATTGCTGAACGCTTAAGACCGTATGCAGCACGGTGCTGGAACTTTGCGCGGCGTATTCGGTGTTGCGGGCAATCTCGAGCGTAGCAGCCTGCTGCTCTTCGACCGCGCCGGCGATGCTGGTCGATACCGAATCGATCTGCACGATCGTCTGGGTGATGTGGCCGAGTGCCGCGACGAAGCTTTCCGTGGCCGCGCGCATTCCCTGGACCTGGGCGCGGATATCGTCGGTCGCGGTCGCCGTCTGCGCTGCCAGCGACTTTACTTCACCCGCAACCACCGCAAAGCCTCTGCCGGCCTCGCCGGCACGCGCCGCCTCAATGGTGGCGTTGAGCGCCAGCAGATTGGTTTGCGCGGCGATATCGTTGATCAAGGTCACAACCTCGCCGATGCGTTCGGCACTTTGGGACAGGCTGGTCAGTGTCTCGCGGGTTTGTTCGGCTTCGCTGACCGCTTGCCTGGATATGGTGGCCGAACTTGCCGCCTGGCGCGCGATCTCCTGGACCGACGCATTGAGCTGTTGCGTGCCGGCCGCGATCGTCTGGATGCGTTCCGACGCCTCCTCGGTTGCGGCGAACACCGCCTTGGCTTCCAGTGTCGTGCGCTCCGCAGTCTCGGCGAATTCGGCGGCGGAACTTGCCATTTGGGTTGATGCCGTGGAGACCTCGACGACGATGCCGCCGACCGTCGCCTCAAAGGCGTCGGCGGTGGTCAGCGCCGCTACGCGACGCTGCTGGTCTGCGTTCATCTTTTGCCGCTCGGCCTCCTCCGCCAGCTTGCGATTGCCGGCCAGCGCATCGCGGAAGATGCGCACGGCATTAACGATCCGGCCGATCTCCGTCCGTCGGTTCGCTGTTTCAAGCTCGACGTTCAGATCGCCTCCGGCGAGTTGCTCCACCGCGTCGCTCAAGCGCCCGAGCGGTACGGCGATGCTGCGGGCGATTAGCCAGATTGCGAGGCTGGTGAGCGCCAGCAGGCCAGCCGCGAACAGACAGGTGAAAATCGTCTCCCGGTACATTGCGTCATCAATGTCGTCGGTATAGACACCCGACGAGATCACCCAATGCCAGGGTTCATAGAATTCAGAGTAGGACAGCTTGGGCGAGGCCGGGCCGCCGGTGGCGCGCGGGTTGAGATAGGCGGTAAAGCCGCCGCCATGCGTCGCCGCCTCGATCTGGTCGCGCACGAAGAGCTTGCCGGCCGGATCGGTTGCCTGGATGCGGTTCACGCCGACATTCTTAGGATTGGGATGGACGATGCTAATGCCGTCATCACCATAGATCGTATAGTACTCGCCGCTGCCCCAGCGCATTGAGCCGATCGCCGTCTTGGCGCGGGATTGCGCCGCCTCCGTCGACTCGCCTGACGAGGCTGCCGCTTTTACAATCGACACCGCAGCGGCGACCATTTCACGAATCTTGCCTTCCCGCTCAGCGACAATGCTGGCTCGCTCCGCCCGCAAATTTTGACCGACTACCAGCGAGAATGTCACCAGTATCACGAGCAGAATCAGGAATAGGCGGCGAGAAATGCTCAGCGACCCCATGGTCTAAAAACTCCAGTAACCAATCCGCCCTCAGCCTCAATCTCGACTAGTAGGACAAAATTGGTGGCGTGATATCCCAGCCGATACAGCCAAAAAGTGATAAGACTAGTTTCTCATTAAACCCTAAGCATCCAGCGACTTTTAAGAAAAATATCATGACGAGGCGGATGGTCGCATCTAACATTCTGCTTAGCTCATTATATTGCCGGGTGAGTGCGCGTTGGGCAAGAGCGCGCATCTCTGAACGCGAGCATTTCGGGTTTTCCCGAACTAGACTATAACCATCGCCAATCAGCCGATCGCCGCTACCCAGCCAATTATCCCAAGAGTGTCCGCATCATGCCTTCGTTCGACGTTGTTTCTAAAACTGAATTGGCAGAGGTCGATAACGCACTCGCCAGTATCGCCCGCGAGATCGGCACCAGGTTTGATTTCAAGGGCTCGAAATGCTCGGTCGAGCGCAAGGACGAGGTGTTAACCGTTCTCGCCGATGATGATCTGAAGCTGAAGCAGGTGCATGAGCTGATCCAGATCCATTTCACCCGGCGCAAGGTCGACCCAAGGGTGCTCGACTTCAAGACTGTCGAAAAGGCGACCGGCAATTCCGTGCGCCAGCTGGTCAATATCAAGCAGGGTG
This sequence comes from uncultured Elstera sp., assembly GCA_903931835.1. Taxonomy (GTDB): domain Bacteria; phylum Pseudomonadota; class Alphaproteobacteria; order Elsterales; family Elsteraceae; genus CAIZEE01. Next base: position 1,575 of record CAIZEE010000392.1, on the reverse strand, counting down.
TCGCAAGCGACCTCGCCAAGCGGCTGGTGCGCGAGCTTAAGGACGCGAAGCTGAAGGTCCAGGCGTCGATCCAGGGTGACGAGCTGCGCGTCACCGGCAAGAAGCGCGACGATCTGCAAGAGGCGATCGCAGTGCTGCGCGGCCTCGATCTCGACCAGCCCCTGCAATACGTCAATTTCCGCGACTGACTTGGCTGAGATTACGATTGCCCAGGCGTTTACGGAGGCGCTGGCGCACCATCAGGCGGGGCGGCTGAACAAGGCCGAGGGGCTGTATCGCGCCATTTTGGCCACTGACCCCAAGCATAGCGACTGCCTGCATCTACTTGGCGTCATCGCCATCCAGGTTCGGCGGTTTGATATCGCTGTTCAGCTGATCAATGAGGCGCTGACCCATCACAAGATGGCGCCGTATTACAGCAACCTCGCTACGGCCCTGCTCAATCTCGGACGCGCGGAGGAGTCGATCGCGGCCTGCGAGCAGGCGCTGCTGGTTGACCCGAGCCATGCGGATGCGGAACTCAATCGTGGCACGGCGTTGATGGCGCTTGGCAAGATTGATGAGGCGGCCGCCTGTTTTCGCCAGGCGATCGCACTCCGCCCGCTTTTCCCGCTGGCGCATATCAATCTTGGCAACGCGCTGCAACGCCAGGGTTGGTTCGCCATCGCCGCCGATCATTACCGCGCGGCCCTGCAGATGAACCCCAATCTGGCGGAGGCGCATGCCTATCTCGGAACGGCGTTGCAGGAACAGGGCAAGGGAACCGAGGCCGAGTATCATGAGCGCCAGGCAATCCGCATCAATCCTGATTTCGCCCAGGCGCATGGCAATCTGTCGCTCATGCTGCAGCAGCGCGGTGAAATTGAAGGCTCGATTGCCTTTGCCCGCGAGGCGATCCGGCTCAGCCCCGATTTGGCCGAGGCGCATCTGACGCTTGGGTTGAGCCTGCTGCTCGATGGACAGTTGGCGGAAGGCTGGCGCGAATATGAATGGCGCTGGCGCGTCAACCGCGCACCTTTCACCAACCGTGGATTTACCCAGCCGCAATGGACAGGCCAGGCGCTCGGCAAACGGGTGCTGCTGGTTCATGGCGAACAGGGGCTGGGTGATGCCATTCAGTTCGTCCGCTATGTACCGCTGGTGGCATCAGGTGCGAAGGTCGTGCTGGAGGTCGCCCCCATATTGGTGCCGCTGTTCAAGCAATTGCCCGTCGAGGTGATCGGCGTGGGCGAGAAGCTGCCGCGCTTCGACATGCATTGCCCGATCATCAGCCTCGCCGCCGCGTTCAAGACGACCAGCTTGACCATCCCGCACAAGATTCCCTATCTGAAGGCCGATCCAGACAAGGTGGCGATCTGGCGGGATCGCGTGGCCGACCTGCCCGGCAAGCGCGTCGGCATCGCCTGGGCGGGGGCCAAGAACCACCCGCGCGACCGCTATCGTTCGATCGCGCTCGACCGACTGATCTGGCTTGCCGGATTACCGGAAATCTCCTTCGTATCCTTGCAGAAGGGGGAGGCAGCCGAGCAGATCAAAACGGCGCCGCCGGGCTTGACGCTGCATGACTGGACCGAT
>CAIZEE010000391.1 GCA_903931835.1 uncultured Elstera sp. | reverse complement strand
GGCGGCATGATGGCAATCGACCCGCATACCGGGCGGGTGCTCGCCATGGTCGGCGGCTGGAGTTTCGAGCAAAGCCAGTTCAACCGCGCGATCCAGGCCAGCCGCCAGCCGGGCTCGTCCTTCAAGCCCTTCGTCTATATGGCCGCCCTTGATAACGGCTTTACGCCGTCGACCATCGTGCTCGACGCGCCCTTTGTGATTGATCAGGGCGGCAATCTGGGCAAATGGAAGCCGGCCGATTACGGCGATAAATTCTTCGGGCCGACCCCGGTGCGCGTCGGCATCGAGCAATCGCGCAATTTGATGACGGTGCGCGTCGCCAGCACGATCGGCATGGATAAGGTGGCCGATTACGCCCGTCGCTTTGGCATCAACGAGCATCTGCCCGAAGTGCTGTCGATGGCGCTGGGCGCCACCGATACGACGCTGGAGCGCATGGTCACCGGCTATGCGATGATCGTGAATGGCGGCAAGAAGATCACGCCGAGCCTGATCGACAGCGTCCAAGACCGCACCGGCAAGACCATCCTGCGCCATGACGAGCGGCCCTGCACCGGCTGTGGCACGCTGGCGGCGGACGGCCAGCCGCCGGAGATCCCCGATGAGCGCGAACAGATCATCGATCCCGCGACCGCCTATCAGATGGTGTCGATCCTCCAGGGTGTGGTTGAGCGCGGCACCGGCTCGGCGGTGCGTGCGGTCGGCAAGCCGCTTGCCGGCAAGACCGGCACCACGAATGATTTCACCGATGCTTGGTTTGTAGGATTCTCGCCCGATCTGGTGGCCGGCGTCTATATCGGCTTCGACCAGCCGAAGACGCTTGGCAGCAGAGAAACCGGAGGGCGCATCTCCGCCCCCATTTTCCGCGACTTTATGATGGAGGCGCTGGAGCATAAGCCGGCGACGCCGTTCCGCGTGCCGCCCGGCGTTCGCCTCGTCCGGATCGATCTGGAGACAGGCCTGCCTGCCTCGCCCGGCAATCCCAAGGCGATCTTGGAGGCCTATAAGCCCGGCACCGAGCCGTCGCGCGACGCGCCGGAACAGGCAGGTGGTCCGGCGAATGCGGCGGTACCACACCCGACCGACAACCCGTCGGGCGCCACGCAGACCGATAACGGGCTGTATTGATGCTCATTCTCGTTCGAGCGATTTTCGGTGTTGTCTTCAGCGCCTTGTTTGCGATTTCGGCGCATAGCCAAGAAACGAAGGGGGCGGATTGGGCGTGGTTCTCGATGACATCACAATCCAATCAATGGGCGTCGACCCGGGGGAAAGCGACGGTAGAGATCTCTGGGGACTCCATAAAGATCCAATTAGCGTTGGAAAACGCCCCGAACTACGAGACCTTTAGCGGAACATGCCAGCCCATCAAAAGTAGCCTTGGATATCAGGATATTAGAAAATCTTGTTATCTTGTGAGTTACCCATACGGGACCGAAGGAAAACCGGACGAAGGGCGGAAGTGGGAGGCCGAGTGGGCGCGTATTCCCTTCAAGAGTAATGGAGAGCAGGAATACTCCCCGTCCGCGCATCGGGATGTCATCACTATCCACGATGGATATAACATCATCGGGCTTACCAACGAGGTCGACTAGCGCGATCCGAGCGGCCGAATTGAACGAGAACAGAGGACCTAACTAATGCGTGCCGAGACCGAGACAACGATCACCGCGATCAAGCAGTCGATGGCGCTGCTGAGGAGGCATCTTTGACTGGGATGTCTCGATCGCCAGACTGGCGGAGCTGAGCGAGGCCGCCAACGATCCCGCTTTGTGGAATGATGCCGCCAAGGCGCAAGTGCTGCTGAAGGAGCGCACGGCGCTGGAAAAGCGCGTCGAGGGCTATCGGTCGCTCGAGCGTGAGCTGAACGACGCGATTGAGCTTATTGAGATGGGCGAGGCCGAGGGCGAGGAGGCAATCGTTGCCGAGGCCGAGGCGTCGCTCGAAGCCCTGCGCAAGCGCGCCGCGAAGATCGAGCTTGAAAGCCTGCTCTCGGGCGAGGCGGATGGCAACGACGCCTATCTCGAAGTCCATGCCGGCGCCGGCGGGACAGAGGCGCAGGATTGGGGCGAGATCCTGCTGCGCATGTATGTGCGCTGGGCCGAGCGCCATGACTGCAAGGTCGAATGGCTGGAAGAAAGCGCTGGCGAAGAGGCTGGCATCAAATCGGCGACGCTGAAGATCGCCGGCGCCAATGCCTATGGCTGGCTCAAGACGGAGGCGGGAGTCCACCGCCTTGTGCGGATTTCGCC
>CAIZEE010000390.1 GCA_903931835.1 uncultured Elstera sp. | reverse complement strand
GGCCGAGAGAGCCGCCGCGAATACCACCAATGTCTCGCCTTTCACCCGCAAGCGTCCGTCCCGCAAGCCGTTCCCGGACCATCTGCCACGTGAGCGCGTGATCGTGCCCGGCCCTACCGCCTGCTCCTGCTGCGGCGGGGCGCGCCTGGCCAAGCTGGGGGAGGACGTGACCGAGACCCTGGAGACGGTCCCCCGCACCTGGAAAGTGACCCAGCATGTGCGTGAAAAATTCACCTGCCGGGATTGCGAGAAGATTAGCCAAGCGCCAGCACCCTTCCACGTCACCCGCCGCGGCTGGGCCGGACCGAGCTTTTTGGCCATGCTGGTGTTCGAGAAATTCGGCCAGCACCAGCCGCTCAACCGCCAGGCTGAACGCTATGCCCGCGAAGGTGTGCCACTCAGCCTCTCCACGCTCGCCGACCAGGTGGGGGCGTGCTGCGCGGTGCTGGACCCGATCGTTGAGCTGCTGATCGCGCATGTGTTTGGTGCTGGGCGGGTTCATGGCGACGATACCACTGTGCCAGTCTTGGCCAGGGGCCAGACCGACCTTGCCCGCGCCTGGGTGTACGTCCGTGATGACCGCCCCTTCGGCGGCACCGCCCCGCCGGCCGCGGTGTTTTACTATTCCCGTGACCGCCGCGGTGAACATCCGCAGGCGCACCTTGCCAAATATTCAGGCATTTTGCAGGCCGATGCTTTCAGCGGATACAACAAACTCTACGAACCCGACCGAACGCCGGGGTCGATTACCGAGGCGGCCTGCTGGGCGCATTCTAGGCGAAAATTCTTTGAACTCGCCGATCTGACAAGAATTGCCAAACGCAAAGCGAAAGGCAAAAAGCCGGCCTTTGCCTCGCCGATGGCGCTGGAAGCGGTACAGCGGATCGATAAGCTGTTCGATATCGAGCGTGAGATTAACGGCAAATCCGCTGCCGAGCGCCTGGCCGTTCGGCAAGAAGTGAGTGCGAAGCTGGTCGCGGAACTGGCGGACTGGATGACCGCTGCACGAGCCCGCCTCTCACCCCAGGACGATACGGCCAAGGCGATGAACTACATGCTCAACCGCTGGCCATCGTTCACCCGGTTCCTTGATGATGGCCGGATCTGCCTGACCAACAATGCGGCCGAGCGCGCGCTCAGAGGCATTGCCCTTGGCAGAAAATCCTGGCTATTTGCTGGTTCCGACCGCGGCGGATTGCGGGCTGCGAAAATGTATAGCCTAATCGTCTCAGCAAAGATGAACGACATCGATCCGCAGGCTTGGCTGGCCGATGTCCTCGCCCGAATTGCCGACCACCCAGCGCACAGGCTCGAGGAATTTCTACCCTGGAATTGGAAGGCATCACGCCAATTCCAGCCAGACACACAGGCGGCCTAATCACCGCTACCTGCGCCGGACATCGCCGCCGCGGTATTCACCGAATGCTTTCAGCATTACGGGTGCGGGCACTATTTTTCCGCTGCTTCTCAAGGTGGTCGAGGAAAGCGCCGATGAGCGGCGCATCCAGATCGCTGATGTCCAGCTTCGACGGCTCGATGCCTCTCCTCTCGGACGCGAAGACCAGGAGCAGCCGCAGG
>CAIZEE010000389.1 GCA_903931835.1 uncultured Elstera sp. | reverse complement strand
GCGGTTGTCGCTGATATTTCCGGCAATCTCAAGCACATCTACAGGCTTGCCGTCGCTGTCGCGCATTAATTCCAAATAGAGCCCGCTATTGGCCGCCCCGTCGAGCAGCGGCGACAGATCGGGATGCGGCAAGGTCGGGCGCAAAATATGGCGGACGTTCAAATGTTCGTCGCCGGCGGTCGTGCCTTTGGTGCGGTAGAAGCTGACGGCGACATCGGTGAAAACACGCTGCGGATGGATGAAAAGCGCACTGTCCTGGCGCCGCCGGTCGAGTGCCGCCTGGACCTGTTCTGGGGTATAGCCGCGCTTGGCGACGTCGCGCTGCATCTTCCACTGGACGCGCAGATCATCTTCGGGCTCGAGATAGATTTTCACATCATAGCAATCGCGCATCGCCCGCGTTGAATAGCCGAGCAGCCCTTCCATGATGATATAAGGCTTTGGCTCGACATATTCGGGGCGCTCCAGCGTCCCCCCATTGTGATTATAGACGGGCTTCAAGACCGGCTTGCCCTGCCGCAGGGCCTGCAGATGCTGCTCCAATATATCGATGTAATTGCCACGCGGATCGATCGCGGAGATGCCGAGCTCTGCCCGCTCGGCGCGGGAATAACGGTGATAATCGTCGGAGCAGATCACCGTCACCTGGTCGCGGCCGAGGATTTCAGCGATGCCGTCGCAGAGCGTCGTCTTGCCGGTCGCACTATCGCCGACAACGCCCATAATGATTGGGTGGGTGACGCGTTCGCGTGGCATCAGCGTGTGCCTGGCCGCGGCTTGAAGGTGGTCAGAATCTGACGTTCGCCGGTGAAGCCGGAGATCATCAGGGTTTGCATCCGGTCATAGGTCGGATGCCGCTCGACGCCATCGAACAACAGGCCGGTGGTGACGCCGGTCGCACAGAACATGACATCGGGCGAGGTCACCAGCTCGTCTTGGGCGTACCAGCGCTCGGTGCTGAGCCCCGCCTGATTAACGGCACGGCGTTCGCCATCAAGCTGCGGGTTGAGCCGCCCCATGAAAACGCCGCCGAGCGCCCGGATGGCGGCTGCCGCGATCACCCCTTCCGGCGTGCCGCCAGTACCCATCAGCGCATCGATGCCAGAGCCTGGAATGGCGGCCATCAACGCACCGGCCACGTCGCCCGCCGGGTAGAGGACGACACGCGCGCCGACCGCCAGAATCTCCTGAACCAGGTCGCGGTGACGCGGCTTCTCCAGAACATAAACCTTGATCTGGTCGATCGGCTTGCCCAGCACCTCGGCAAGCTTGGACAGCTTCCGGCCGGTCGGCCATGCCATGTCGATCTGGCCGACAGCCGGTGCCGACGCCGCAAATTTCTCCATGTAAAACGCAGGGCCAGGGGAAAACATCGATCCCTTCGGCGCCAGCGCCATCACGGTCATCGCATTGGTCATGCCGTTGGCGAGAAAGGTCGTACCCTCCACCGGGTCGACGGCGATATCGCATTTAAGCGGCGCATCCGGATTACCGACCCGCTCCCCATTATACAGCGCCGGGGCCTCATCCTTCTCACCCTCGCCGATCACGATGGTGCCGTCAAACGGCAGATGGCTCAGCGCCTCGCGCATCGTCGTAACCGCAGCGCCATCGCCCTGGTTCTTGTCACCCCGTCCAATCCAGTCGAACGCGGCCAGCGCCGCCGCCTCGGTCACGTTGCGCAGCGCGTAAATAAAGAGCGGCGTAATCACATCGGTCGACACGAGACCGTTACTCCCATAATTGGCAACAAACAGCCTAAAGCCAAACTCGGCCCAAGCGTGATTCCAAATCGCCCAGAATACCGATCGGTGAGCTCATTTTTTAGGGTGCCGACCCATCGTCTGACAGATGGAGGGCGACCGCCTGGGCGCGGTTACGGACGGACAGCTTATCGTACAGATTGCGCAGATGAAATTTGATCGTATTGATCGAAACGCCCATGACCTGCGCCAGTTGCGCGTTGGTCCTGCCACTCGACAGCGCCTCCAGCAATTCGCGCTCGCGCGCGGTCAGCGACATCAACGGATTGTCCATCAGGCGGCGCAGATCGACGAAAGGGAACACCATGTTGCCGGCGGCGACCGAGGCGACGGTATCGAGCAGCCGCGCCGGCGGGTCGCTTTTCAGGCAGAACCCGGCGCCGCCCAGCGCCATCACCAGGCGCGGCAAGGCGGCATCGAAACGCCCGGTATAGACGACGATCCTGGGCGCGTTCGGCCGGTTGCGGAGCGCCGAAAGCACCGCCTGGCCGCCCAAATACGGCATTTCCCAACCGATCACGCCGACATCGAAACGCAGGCGGTCGACGGCCGCCAAGAAGCGCTCGCCGTCGGTTGCGGTGGCGACTAGTGAGAATCTGGGATCGGCGTCGAAAATCTGGCGAAGTCCGGACAACAGCAACGGGTTCTTGTCGACCACCACAACCTGAATCGGTGCGCGATCCTGATCCTGATCGCGACTTTCTTCCCCGGTCATCCCTCTCCCTTTACGATACTGGCCTACACATACCGGCTTCATTACGCTGCCAAACTGGGCGATCGGCGCGATCTTGCCATACTTGCGCGGCGTTTAGGGCACAGAGTTTAGGGGAGTTTTTACCGGTGCAATCAGGCTATTGTTACTGCCTGTCAAAGCTTGAGTTTTGGCCTGGTATCGTTTGAGGTTGCCTCATGTCCATTCTGCTGATCGGCATCGTGCTGTTTCTCGGTGCTCACACGCTAACGACGGTGCGGCGAACCCGTGCGGCGTTGATCGAACAATTAGGGTTCGGCCCGTATCGTGGGCTTTATTCGCTCGCCTCCGTAACCGGTCTTGCCTTCATCGCCTGGGGCTTTCATGTCTATCGGCAGACCGATTGGGTGCAGCTATGGACCCCGCCCGTGGCGCTGCGCCATCTGACGCTGACCCTGATGTGGTTCTGCTTCGTCGCCTTCGCCACGAGTGGCCCGCAACCTGGGCGAATCAAGGGCTGGTTGCGCCACCCGATGCTGGTGGGGTTGAAGATCTGGGCGCTCGCCCATCTGCTGGCGAATGGCGATCTGGGGGGTATGATCCTGTTCTGCTCGGTGCTTGCCTGGGCAGTCTATGACCGGATCGCGGTCAAGCGGCGGGGCGATATGGGGGCACCCCGGATCGACCATTTCACCCGCGCGGATTTGCTCGCGGTCATCCTCGGCAGCGTCGCCTATGGCGCGATGATATTCGCCCATCCGATCCTCATCGGCGTGTCGGTAATCGGTCATTGACGCCAGAGAGCGATCGTTTCAGGGTGATTCATCCTGAAACGTGAATCGCCCTCTAGCCCAGATGGTTACGGTCTGATTCACGGTTCAATTTGAACCGATCAGACCCTGGCAAGCGTAACCGTCCGCCCCATATAAACTTCGGCATGGCAACAACCGTCGCGCCGATAAAACCGGGAGGACATGAACCATGATCCGCATCGCATCCATCGCCGCTGCCCTTGGCATTCTCGTTGCTGCGTCAGCGCAGGCCGAGACGATCACGTTCAAAGCGGCACTTGACGGCGCGACAGAGGTTCCGGCCGTCACCAGCGACGGTAAAGGCAGCGCTACCGTCACCTTCGACACTGCGACCAAAATGGCGACCTGGAAGGTCGAGTATAGCGGCCTGTCCGGCCCGGCTACCGCCGCCCATATCCATGGCCCCGCCGGCCCCGGCACCAATGCCGGCGTCGAAGTTCCCTTGACCGTCGGCCCAAGCCCATTGACTGGCTCCGCGACCCTGACCGATGCGCAGGCTGCCGATCTGCTGGGCGGCAAGGATTACATCAATATCCACACCGCAGCCCACGGGTCGGGCGAGATCAGGGGATATCTGACGAAGTAGGTCGCCTACTCCGGAAAATGCTGGGCGATGTCGGGGATGAGTTTCTGAGCGGCCGCGAGGTCGCTTTGGCGCCTGCGGCGTCGCCCAGTTTCTGCTTCCAGTGTTACGCAGGCTCCAACTGGTGAGCGCAAGATCGACAGCATGCGCTCACCATGCGCGGCCTCGTTATTCGTGCTGCCCCATAAAAAACAAAACGGGCGGAGATCGCTCTCCGCCCGTCAGATGCTGGCATATGTAACGGATTACATATGAACGTGCGAGATCTTCGTACCTTCGATGCTGATGCCGGCCATCAGACCCTGCTGGCCATAGATGAAGGCATAGGCGTCGTCCTTGAGGGTCGAGGTCGACAGGTTCTTGGCGACACCTTCGTCAACCACGACGACGGTCGGCCCAACACCAATCTCCCAACCATGCGTGTCATGGACGTATTTCAGGGCGTTGTCGGTCATCAGGAACACGACATAGCTATAGGACTGACCGCCGGCCTGGAGACCCCAGGAACCAGTGATCGAGTTGAAATAGCCGTCGACCTGCGAGCCCTGGATCAGCTCGCCCTCGCCGAAGGCGCCGCCGAAGATCAGGCCGGCCTTGACGATATTCGGGAAAATCAGGATCGCCTTGGCTTCATGGGCAAGACGCTTGGCGAACCCGTTGGTCGATTCCAGCGTATGCAGTGAGGCGGCCGAATCGACATCGAGTTCGTGAGCCGTGGTCGCCGCCTTTGCCATATTCGGCAAGCCGGTCAGAGCAACGGTCGCAGTGGTCAATGTCAGTGCGAGAGCAAGATTACGAACGATAGACATAATATCTCTCCTTTCAGGAG
>CAIZEE010000388.1 GCA_903931835.1 uncultured Elstera sp. | reverse complement strand
CGCCATCCGGGCGTTCGATCACCACAACGAAGCGGCGGGCCTTGTTCGGCTCCCACTCGACCATGCCCCAATCGGCGATCTTCAGCATGCCCGGCAGGTTGAAGCCGCGCAGGGCGTCCATCAGATCGACACGCGGCGGCAGAATGCGATCGCAGAGCAGCGCGAAAAGCGGGCGGCTCGGATCGGCGCGCATCACGGCGTGATAGGCAGGGGCGGTCGGTGAGTTGAGCTCAGGTATGGGCCGTTCGGGAAATATGGTGTAGCGGCCCTTCGGCTCCAAAAGCAGTTGCCGGCCGCCACCCTCTGTAACAAAAGAGCCTTCAGCATCACTCATGGAAGCAGCGTCGGGGTGATCCATTCGGGTTCGTTAAACTCGTTCGAGGCTGATTGAGACGAATGCCAATTTGACTAACTATAACCGTATCATGGCTAACGAGTCATTACCGCAGACTTAACATCGCGGCGCAAACCTATAGCTATCTATGCAGTTTCCGCCAAAACCCTATGGCGCGAAAGGATCACGAACCATGATCGTATCATCGCGTTCCGGACTGGTCGATAGCAATGCCACCGGCGCTTCAATAAGTTCCTCTATGCGCCTGATATATTTGATGGCGGTGGCCGGCAGCTGCGCCCAGCTCCGAGCACCCCTGGTTGTTTCGCTCCACCCTTCAAACGTCTCGAAGATCGGCTCAACCGCCGCCTGAGCCGCCGTCGAGGCTGGCAGATGATGCAGGATCTGGTCGCCCAGGCGGTACCCGGTACAGACCTTCAGGCTCTCAAACCCGTCCAACACGTCGAGCTTGGTGAGAGCGATTCCGGTAATGCCGCCAACCTTGATCGCCTGGCGGACCAAGACGGCATCGAACCAGCCGCAACGGCGCTTGCGCCCGGTCACCGTGCCGAATTCAAAGCCCTTCTGGCCGATCAACTCGCCGGTCGCATCGGTCAATTCGGTCGGGAAGGGGCCGGCGCCGACGCGTGTCGTATAGGCCTTGGTGATGCCCAGCACATAGCCGATCGCCGCAGGGGTCAGCCCCGACCCGGTCGCGGCCTGTCCCGCCACGGTGTTGGACGAGGTAACGTAGGGATAGGTGCCGTGATCGACGTCCAGCATGACACCCTGCGCGCCCTCAAACAGGATCCGCCGTCCGCCCCGCCGCGCGACATCGAGCAATTGCCAGACCGTGTCGAGATAAGGCTGCACTTTGGGCGCGATCGCCAGCAATGACGATAGCAGTTCCTCGCGATCGGCAGGTGCGGCGTCGAGGCCGCGCAGCAGCGCATTGTGATGCAGCAGCAGCCGGTCGATCTTGCTCTCCAGCGACGGACGATCGAACAGATCGCATAGGCGGATGGCGCGCCTCGCCACCTTGTCCTCATAGGCGGGGCCGATACCGCGGCCGGTGGTGCCGATTTTGGCGGCACCGCTTGCTTCCTCTCGCGCCCGGTCGATATGGCCGTGCAGGGGCAGGATCAGCGCCGCGTTCTCGGCAATGCGCAGACGCTCAGGGCCGATATCGACGCCTTGTTTGCGCAACGCCTCGATCTCATTGAGCAGCGCCCAGGGATCGATCACCACGCCATTGCCGATGACCGACATTTTGCCCGGCCGGACGACGCCCGATGGCAGCAGGCTGAGCTTATAGGTCTGGCCGTTGATGACCAGCGTGTGGCCGGCATTATGGCCGCCCTGAAAGCGCACGACGAGCTCGGCCCGTTCGGACAGCCAGTCGACGATCTTGCCTTTACCCTCGTCGCCCCATTGCGCGCCGATGACGGTTACGTTGCTCATGATTTCTCACCGATTTGAACTGGAATGCCGTCAAGCCAGACATGGCTGCAGCCGAGGCGTATGGCTTCTTTGGTTGCGTCGGCGACCGCGTCGAGTGCCGCCAGCGTGACCCAACCCTGTGCGCGCAGAGAGTGACCGATCTCACCCGGCGCGTCGAGCGGTAGGAATAGTTTTTTGGGTGCCGGATCACGCGGGGCAGCCCCCATCACCGTGTCCATGAACAGGCTGAACCCGGTCGCATGTTCCTGTACCCCTTCGCCGCCCGCCAGATAGCGGCCGCCGCGGCCGAGTTCGCGGGTCACCGATGCGCTGAACAGCGCAAAGCCGACGCCGCTGTGATATTCGAACCCGCGATTCTCCACCGGATCGACGGTGATGGTCAGGCGGGGCAGCACCGCCAGCAGCGCTTCGGTAACGGCGCAGAGCCTGGCGACATGCTGGGACACGGCGTCCGGCAGGGTCATTGCCTTCAGGATCAACATAGCGGCGCGCGCCGGCCCGGTGGCGGCGAGCAATCCGCATAAAACGGTCGATGCCTCGCCCGCATGCTTTGCCACGAATTCCGCATCTTTGCGGTCGAGCGCGTGGCGCAGCGCGGTGCTTAGTGCCGGCGGGGTTTGATAGGCGGCGAGCACGCTTTGCACTAATGGCGCATGATTGAGATCGACCGACAGGCCGCGAATGCCGGCGTCGATCAGGCTTTCAGCACCCAAGCGGATGATCTCGACATCGGCTTCCACGCTGGCGCTGCCGATGAGTTCGGCGCCGATCTGGGTGAATTGCCGTTCGGGGCGAAGCTGCGATCCGGTGGCGCGCAACACCTCGCCGGCATAGGCGAGACGCAGCGGGCGCGGATACTCGCCAAGCCTGGTGATGGCGATCCGCGCGATCTGGGTGGTGATGTCCGGGCGCACGCCCATCATCCGCTGCGATAGCGGGTCCATCAGTCGGAAGGTCTGCCCGGCCAGGCTCGATAGGCCAGACACGGCGGAACCAACGCCAAGCAGGCTGTCCTCATATTCGATCAAGGGCGGCGATACGCGCTCATAACCATGGCCGCCAAAGCCCGCCATCAGCCGTTCGACCAGCCGCGCCTGATGCGCCGCATCGGGCGGCAGCATGTCGCTCAATCCCGCCGGCAGCAAAGCGAGGCGCGTGGTTTCTTCGGTTTCCACCGAAGTGCTCAGGGGCAGGTCAGGTCTCATTGCCCTGCTTTAGCGTGGCCGAACAGCCGGTGTAAACAGGCTCATTCCCATTCAGGGATGGTCCAGGGCTCCGTCGCCGACGCCTTAACCCAGGCAGCCATGGTCGGATGAGCCAGCACGGCGTCCATATAGGCCTGAATGTCGGGCTCGACCTTGACGTTATAAGTGACCAGCCGGGTCACAACAGGCGCATAAGCCGCATCGGCGATGGAGAAGTTGCCGAATAGCAGCGGGCCGTCGCCGCCAAAGCGCGACTTCGCATCGCGCCAGATCTGGAACAGCCGGTCGAGTTCCGCCTGTACGCCCGGCGCATTCGGACGCCTGGGGAAGCTGGCGCGGATATTCATCGGCAGGTTCTGGCGGATT
>CAIZEE010000387.1 GCA_903931835.1 uncultured Elstera sp. | reverse complement strand
GGCTGCATGATCGGCGACTCCCTGATTGCGGCGCGCGCGCAGGAACGCGAACGGTCGAGCAATGCGCCGGTGATTGGGAGCGGCTGGGGCGGTCTTGGCGGGGCGATCGATGCCGCCACGCTGCTGAATGCGTTGCCCAACCCGCTGCTGCTGATCGACGCCGATAATCACATTGCCGAGGTCAATCTGGCGGCGGAGAATTTCTTCGAAGCATCAGCCAGCCATTTGCGCCGCACCACTTTGCGCGAACATATGCCGGCTGACAGCACATTGATCTCGCTGGTTGATCAGGTCCGCCGCAAAGGCGGCAGCGTGTCGGAGGAGGGGATTACCCTTGCCGGTCCACGCTTTGGCCCGCATCTGGTGGCCCTCCAGGTGGCCTCGATCACCGATGCGCCTGGCTCGATCGTGGTGACCATCAATCCGCGCATGATCGCGTCCAAAATCGAGCGGCAATTGACCCATCGCCACGCTGCGCGTTCCGTGACCGCGATGTCGGAGATGCTGGCGCATGAGGTCAAGAACCCGCTTTCGGGTATCCGCGGGGCCGCCCAGTTGATGGAGCAGAACGCCAGCGATGACGACCGGTTGCTGACCAAGCTGATCATCGACGAGGTCGATCGGATCGTGGCGCTGGTCGACCGGATCGGCGTGTTCTCCGACGGTCGGCCGATGGCGCATGGGCCCGTGAATATTCATCAGGTGATGGAGCATGTGCGGCGGATCGCGCAAAGCGGTTTTGGCCGCCGCATCCGCTTTATCGAGCGCTATGACCCGTCGCTGCCGCCGACCATCGGCAATCGCGACCAGCTGGTTCAGGTGTTCCTCAACCTGGTCAAGAACGCGGCGGAGGCAATCTCGCATGACGATGGCGAGATCACGCTGACGACGTCCTATCAGCATGGCGTGCGCCTGGCCGTGCCGAACAGCGATCAGCGCGTGCATCTGCCGCTGGTGGTCAGCGTCCAGGATAATGGCGATGGCATTCCCGACGATCTGTCGGAAAGCCTGTTTGAAGCGTTTGTAACGACCAAGCAGAACGGGACCGGTCTCGGCCTGGCGCTGGTCGCAAAGATCATTGGCGACCATGGCGGGGTCGTGGAATTTGACGGACAGCCGGGGCGGACCATTTTCAGGGTCCGCCTGCCGTTGTTCCTGGAGGGGGAGGAACAGTGACATGCCGGCGACTACGATTCTCGTGGCGGACGATGACCGGGCAATCCGAACAGTCGTAAGTCAGGCGCTGGCGCGGCTTGGCCATGACGTGCGCACCACCGGCAATGCAGCCACGCTGTGGCGCTGGGTGGAAAGCGGCGATGGCGATCTGATCATCACCGATGTGATCATGCCCGACGAAAACGGGCTCGATCTCATCCCGCGCATCAAGAAGCTGCGCCCTGATCTGCGCGTTATCGTGATGAGCGCGCAAAATACGCTGCTGACAGCAGTCAAGGCGACCGAGCGCGGCGCGTTCGAATACATGCCAAAGCCGTTCGACCTGAATGAGCTGATGCGGGTCGTGCAACGCGCCCTCGCGACACCGGCCGCCGAGGCGCCACTGTCACCCGGCGAAGTCAGCGATTCGGATGAGAAACTGCCGCTGATCGGCCGCTCGCCGGCGATG
>CAIZEE010000386.1 GCA_903931835.1 uncultured Elstera sp. | reverse complement strand
CGGCGGGGCGGCTCGGGCGGTCGCAATCGGCCATCAGCCTGCAGATGCGAAAGCTAGAGGAGGAGGTCGGCCAAGACCTGTTCCGCAAGCGTGGGCGGTGTATTGAGCTGACTGAGGCGGGCGATCTCGTTCAAAGCTATGCTCGGCGCATCCTGGACTTGAATGATGAGGCGATGTCGGCGGCAAGAGGCGTGGCTGTCGAGGGATCGGTGCGGTTTGGCTTGCCGCCCGATTTGGCCGGGCATGAGCTGAAATCAGTGCTGACCCAATTCCGCAAATCCTACCCTTCCATCCATGTCGAGGCCAGAATCGACCGGAATCTGGCGCTCAATGACCAGTTAACCCAGGGTGAACTGGATCTGATCGTCACCTTCCGGCCGACCGAGCGCGCCACGGCAGTGTTTGCCGTCGATCTGCCATTGAGGTGGATTGGGCGATCCGATTTTGAGCCGGCGCCGGGGCAAGACTTGTCACTCGCCCTCCTCAATCCCCCCTGTCTATTCCGTCAGGCGGCGATTGAGGCGTTGGAAAGTGAGCGCGTGGCCTGGCGCGTCGGCTTTACCAGCGCCAATCTGGCCGGCGTGTGGGCGGCAACGGAGGCCGGTCTCGGCATTACCGCGCGTACGGTTCTTGGTGTTCCGAACACACTGACGGCGATATCGGAGGCTTGCGGATTACCGGCTCTGCCGACGATCGGGCTTGGACTCTATCGAACGGCCGACACCTTGTCGGCGGCAGCGGAACAACTGCAAACAATCCTGATCAAGCTTCTGGCCAGCCACGCCACATCATGACCCAGAGCGCGGGATCAGCCTTTGATCCGGCAAACTCATAAATACATGATTACAATGTATTTTTCTAATTTCACTGTTCACGTCTTGTAATTTAATGCCTGACTACGTTATCTAAGCGTAGGAGACTTGAGGATTTGATCGTGGTCGGAGCAAAACTGCGCAAGCTGACGCTGAGCATCCTGATTGGTGTCGCGGCGCTGACACTGTCGGATCGCAGCTGTTCAGCTGCCGATCTGACGGTGCTCCATGTCGGCATCCAGAAATACGGCGCGCTGGTCATCCTGCGTCAGACGGGTGCTTTGGAGAAGGCGCTGGCGCCGCTCGGCATCAAGGTCGAATGGACCGAATTCCCCGGCGGGCCACAATTGCTCGAAGCCCTTAACGTCGGCAGCATCGATTTCGGCAATACCGGCGAGGCGCCGCCGGTCTTCGCCCAAGCGGCTGGCGCGCCGCTCTATTATGTCGGGGTGGAACCGCCGGCGCCGACCGGCGAGGCGATCTTGATCCCCGCCGGTTCGTCGATCAAATCGCTCAGCGATCTGAAGGGCAAACGCGTTGCGCTCAACAAGGGCTCCAACGTGCATTATTTGCTGGTGGAAGCGCTCGCGACCGCCAATTTGACGCCCGCCGACATCATTCCTGTCTATTTGACGCCGGCTGACGGCCGCGCCGCCTTTGAGGGCGGCAAGGTTGACGCCTGGGTCATTTGGGATCCATTCCTGGCGGCAGCCCAGGCACAGACCGGTGCGACCGTATTGGTCGATGGGACCAACCTCGCTCCGAACGTTCAATTCTATCTGACGACCCAGGCGCTCGCGACCCGGAACACCGCCGTTCTGCGTACCGTGCTCAACACAATCCAACAGACTGATACCTGGGCATCCGACCATCAAAGTGAGGTTGCCAGCGCGCTCAGCGTCACCACCGGCTTGCCTGTTCCCATTCTGGCAACCGCATTGAAACGGCTGACTTACGGCGTCCGGCCGCTTGATGACACCACGATCGCCGATCAGCAAAAGATCGCCGACAGCTTCTTCAGCCTTCATCTCATCCCGAAACCGCTGACCGTTCGCGACGTTGTCTTCAACGTTCCGCCCGCGTCCTGATCCTACCCTGAGAGATCCATAAAGTGGCAAAGCCGAAACCCGCGCCCAATCCTATGAACGTTTTCTGGTTCCTGCCGACCCATGGCGATGGCCGTTACCTCGGCACCCAAACGGGCGGCCGCTCTGTAACACTCGCCTATCTCAGGCAGATCGCCCAGGCAGCCGACGAACTCGGATATTACGGGGTGTTGCTGCCAACCGGACGGAGCTGCGAGGATAGCTGGGT
>CAIZEE010000385.1 GCA_903931835.1 uncultured Elstera sp. | reverse complement strand
GGGCGTCGTGACCTTTCCATCCTGGGACGGCCTGTTCGTCCATGCGGGTCCGACCCAAAGCGGCGGTGATTCGCTGCGCTGGTTTGCTGACCTGGTCGAGCGGCCGGTGGACGAGGTGCTGAGCCGTGCCGCCGCCTGCGATCGGTCTGCTGGGCGTGTTCTGTTTCTCCCCCATCTTCAGGGCGAGCGCGCACCGCTCTGGGATCCATTCGCGCGCGGAACATTTATCGGGCTTACAACCGATACCGGACTTGGCGACCTCGCGCTGGCAGTGCTTGAGGGCGTTGGCTATGCCGGCAGATTGCTGTTTGAGGCAGCGGAGCGGGCGGCCAATCGCTCTTATCCTAGGCTGCTGCTATGCGGCGGCGGTGCTCGATCCGATCTATGGGCGCAGATCAGGGCGGATATATTGGGTGTCGAGCAGCACCGCTTGAACTTCCTCAATGTCGGCTCGCTAGGGGTGGCCATCCTGGCCGGCATCGGCACTGGCCTGTTTGCTTCCGCAGCGGAGGCGACCGATCGGATGGTCAAGGTCGATCGGGTCTTCACGCCCGACAAGGCGCTATCCGCGCGTTACAACCAAGGCTTTCAGAAATACCGACAGACCTATGAGGCGCTGAAACCGGTTTATCGCTAGCGCTGGCGCTACTCGGAGACGGATTTTGCCGAACTGGCGCGGTGCTGCTTGGCGAATATCCGTTCCTTGGGATTGCCCTCGCCATTGGCGCGCTTCACGCAATGCACGATCAGACGGCGCAGCATGTCCTTCAAGACCCGCTCATCAAGCGCGTTCAGAATCGCCGCCTCTTGTTCCTTGGCGACGCGTTGCAGCTCGACGACATCCTGCAGCGCCTTCGCCGTGAGAAAGATTTGCGTCTTGCGGCGATCATCCGAGGCATCACGGCGTTCGATCAAACCGTCGCGCGCCATGCGGTCGAGCAGCTTCGTAAGGGTCGGTTGCTTCAGTAAGGTGATTGCCGCCAGATCGTTGACGATCATGCCGTCGCCATCGGCCAGTGTCGCGAGCACGCGCCATACCGGCACCGACACGCCCTTGCGGCGAAGATGATTGTGGAATTCTGTAGAAACAAGCGCACTGGCCCGCGCGAGCAGCGCCGACAGATAGCCGTCGACGAAGCGATCCTCACGAAACAACGGCTCAACAATCTTCACGAGAAACGTCTCCCGTCGTTCTGGGCAAGCCCATTCCAGATATCATATGACTTTTCATGTAAAAATGCTTGCACTAAACTGTGTTGAACGCTTACCTAGCATTTACCGATAGGGCTATCTAGTGCCCGTAGCGGCGCTTGAGCGAGGTATCCGATGCTGGTCGAACGCATTGAAGAGAAATGGATTGGCGCGTTCCTCCGGACATTGGAGCTTTGTCAGCTTGCGCCGGGCGATGTGGTGGCAATCCTCTCCGAAACGCAGTCCCGTAGCGTCAATGTCGATTTGGCGGAATTGGCTGCTTTGCGGCTCGGCGCGCGTGTCTTCCATATTCGAATTCCCAGCCCCGAATCGGCGGTAACGATCCCGGTCCGCTCAACCGGTGCGTCGGACGCGATCCAGAAAATCGGACCGGTTGTAGCAGCGCTGTCGAGCTGTACCCTGGTCCTCGATCTGACGGTTGAGGGCATTCTCCACGCGCCGGAGTTGCCGGAAATCCTGAAAGGCGGTGCTCGCGTTCTGATGGTCTCGAACGAGCACCCGGAAATTCTGCATCGCCTGGTGCCAGATCCGGCGTTGGAACCCAAGGTCAAGCTCGGCTTGAAGCGTCTGAAATCCGCGAAAATCATGCGCGTCACCTCGGATCATGGAACCGACCTCACGATACAGGTTGAGGGCGCACCGCTTGGCGGTGTCTGGGGCTATGCGGCGAAGCCGGGGCAGGTGGCGCATTGGCCGGGCGGGCTCTGCCTGTGTTTCCCCAAGGCCGGCAGCGTCGACGGCACGCTGGTGATGGCGGAGGGCGACATCAACTTGACCTTCAAGCGCTATCTGGAAAAGCCGATCCGGCTGACCGTTGAGGCTGACTACGTGACGAAGATCGCTGGCGAGGGCGTGGATGCTGAACTGATGCGCAGCTATTTCGCGGCCTGGGGCGATCGAGAGGCTTACGCCGTATCGCATGTCGGCTGGGGCATGAATCCGGCGGCGCGTTGGGATTCGCTGGCCTTCTATGACAAGCGCGATACCAACGGCACGGAATTGCGCGCCTTTGCCGGCAATTTCCTCTATTCGACCGGTGCCAATGAAACAGCCGGAAGGCACACACTCGGCCATTTCGATCTGCCATTGCGCGGCTGCACGGTAGCGCTGGATGGCGAGGTGATTGTCGATCGCGGGCTGCTGCAGGGCGATTTGGCGTGACCCCCAGTTTCGTCGAAAACGGTTCGGGCAAACCGATTGTGTTCCTGCACGGCGTCGGCAGCGATGCTGGCGGGTTCTCACCGCAGCTCGAGTATTTCGGCCGTTCCTATCGCGCCATGGCGTGGAACATGCCGGGTTATGGCGGGGCGGAACCGCTGGAGATAATGACTTTTCCGGCCGTGGCGCGAGCGCTGGCAACGCAGCTTGATCAGCTCGGGATTGGGCGCGTGCATCTGGTCGGCCACTCGCTGGGCGGCATGGTCGCCCAGGAATTCGCGGCCCTGTTTCCCGACCGGCTGCTGAGCCTGACGCTCTATGCGACGAGCGCCTCATTTGGTCGTCCAGACGGCGACTTCCAGCAGAAATTCATTGCCGATCGGCTGGCGCCGATCGAGGCGGGGCAAACCCTGGCCGATATGGCGCCGGGGACAATGGACGCGATGATGGGGAACGACGCCGATCCCGAAGGTCGTGCCATCGCGATCGAGAGCATGGGCTGCGTTCCGACTGCGGCCTATGTGCAGGCGGTTCATTGCATCGTGAGTTTCAACCAGCGTGATGCGCTCGCGCGTATCGCCGTGCCGACATTGCTGATCGCAGGATCGGTCGACGCCAATGCGCCGGCACCGATGATGGCGCGCATGGCGGAACGCATTTCCGGCGCTGAATTCGTCGAGCTCGATGCGCTGAACCATATGGCGCATCTCGAAAATCCAAGCCTGTTCAACGAGACGCTTGC
>CAIZEE010000384.1 GCA_903931835.1 uncultured Elstera sp. | reverse complement strand
TGGCATATTAGGGCCGAGCGGCTGCGGCAAGAGCACGCTTTTGCGCTTGCTGGCGGGGCTTGATCAGCCGAGCGAGGGCGTTGTCCTGCATCGGGGCGAACCTGTCCTCAAGCCCCGGCCAGATACCGGGATCGTCTTTCAGGAGCCCCGGCTGATGCCTTGGCTCAGCGTTCGCGAGAATATCGCACTCGGCCTGTGGGATATCCCCAAACACGACCGCGATCGTCGAATCGATGCAGCGCTCGATCGCGTCGGTCTGATCAACTTTGCCGACGCCCTGCCGAAGACCCTGTCAGGCGGCATGGCACAGCGCGTCGGCATCGCCCGCGCCGTGGCGCTGGAGCCGGAATTGCTGCTTCTCGATGAACCCTTCGCCGCCCTCGACCCGCTGACGCGCATGGGTCTGCAGAACCATCTGCGCGACGTGCTGAGCGACGCGGGACGCACCGTGGTGCTGATCACGCATGATGTCGATGAGGCGCTGCTGCTGAGCGACCGGCTGATCGTGATGCAGGGACCACCCGGCCGGATCGCCTGGCAGCGGACGATCGATCTGCCGCATCCGCGCAAGCGCACCGATGCGTCGTTCCAGGCGTTAAAGGCGCTCGTGTTCGATCAGCTCCACGTTATCGCCTGACCCGCACCATCATTCCGCCACCTCATGCGGATCGATCTCGTGAATCGGCAGGTCCCAATGATTGGCAGTCAACTCCCACCGTCTTTGCTCGTCCTTGGCTAAGGCTGCACGGTCGGAGAAAAGCTGGTGCTCGACCTCGCCCTCATGGGTGGCGCCGGCCTGATTGGGATAATTGATGATGATCCGATAGTCCCAGCGGGCATCTTCGCTGGTATGCAATCCAGGCCGGACCACGACGTAGCTGGTGACATAGCCAAGCTGTTTCTCGCGATCGAGGATGGCAATCTGGTATTTCTGGAAGATCTTCCACCATTCGCCCTGATAGCCATATTTGACGCGATAAACCCATTCCACCTGATAGGGTTTGGCGGCAGCGGTAGGCGCGGCCTGAGCTGAGGCTGTGTCAGGCTGTGCAATCAGAAGCGTCGCTGTAAAGATCATACCGAGACTATGGCGGAGCATGATGGGGCGGTTCCTCTAGCTGGCGAAAATTATGCCGGGGCTGTTGGAGAGGCCCCGGCATGAGTTGGGAGGAATGCCGTCATTTGCCGTCTGGGGTCAGAACGGCCCCGCCGACGGCGGCGGGGTTGGTTTGAGCGCGCTCAGTCGAACAAATCGGGTTGTTCGCGCGCGACTTTGTCGAACAGAGGCTGAAAGGCGAACCAGCCGCCGGCGATCTGACCTACCTGCGACGCCGTGTGGCTGGCAACCTCGTGGCCGAGCTTCTTGGGCGTCCCCGCCGCCTCGGCCAGCAGTTGAACGCGGGCTGCATCGTCCATCGCAATGAACCACCAAACCGCTGCCTCAACCGACGGACCGACAGTCAGGAAACCGTGATTCTGCAGTATTGCGGCCTTGTGAGGCCCGAGCGTGCGGGCAATCCGCTCACCCTCACTGGTGTCGAGCACCACGCCGGTATAATCGTCGAACAGGACATGGTCCTGATAGAAGGCCGCCGAATCCTGGGTCAGCGGATCGAGCAGCCGGCCCAGCGTCGACCAGGTCTTGCCATAGAGCGCATGCGCATGCGCCGCCGCGATCACATCAGGCCGTGCCTTATGGATTTGAGAATGGATGGCGAAGGCCGCGCGGTTGACCGGCCGGTTGCCATGCACCACCTCGCCCTCATCATTGACCAGCAGCAGGTCGGAGACGCGCACATGGCCGAAATATTGGCCGAGCGGATTGACCCAGAAATGGTCCGTCCATTCCGGGTCACGCGCCGTGATGTGACCAGCGACACCCTGGTCGTAGCCATAATGCGCGAAGAGCCGGAACGAAGCGGCCAGACGCTGTTTGCGGAACAGCCGCTCCGCCTCAAAGGTTGGCTGCGGTGCCAGCCCTTCCCAGAAATTCTCACGCGGAATGGCCTTGATGATTTCGCGTTCAGCCAATGCGACGGTCATGTGTGCTTCCTCTTTCAATAGCCGCGCGCGATATCGACGATATCGGTGAGCGGACGGCCCGCGCGGTAGCGGGCAAGATTGTCGACAAGCTTATCGGTGAGCAGTTCGAGAGCGCCGGATGTCGCCATCGAGGTATGCGGCGATAGCCGGACGCGGGGGTGGCGGTAATAGGCATGGCCGGCCGGCAAGGGCTCCGGATCGGTGCTGTCGAGCGTTGCCAAGCCGATGCGTCCCTCATCAAGGGCGGCAACCAGCGCCGCATCATCGATCAATGCGCCACGGGCGATATTGATGAGATGCAGGCCGGGCGTCGCGTGTTCGAGCAGGCGGGCATCGACCATGTAGTCGGTTTCAGCTGTCGAGGGTGCGGCCAACACCACATGGTCCGAGCGGGCGAACAACTCGGCAAGACTGTCTGCGCGCGCAACGCCGTCGATCTCGAAGGGTTGGTCCGATCGGCGGATGGCGACCACCCTCATGCCGAGCGCGAGCGCCTTCACCGCCAGCGCCCTGCCGACTGCGCCGAAGCCGACAATGCCAAGCGTGGCGCCGGAAACCGTGCCGAGCGGCGTCATCTGCCACCCAGCCGGATCATCGATCCAGATCTCGGGCAACCGTTTGGCAGCCGCGAAAATCGCCGCCAGCGCGAATTCGGCCAGGGGCTCG
Source organism: uncultured Elstera sp. (assembly GCA_903931835.1). Lineage (GTDB taxonomy): Bacteria > Pseudomonadota > Alphaproteobacteria > Elsterales > Elsteraceae > CAIZEE01. The sequence goes on along the minus strand of CAIZEE010000384.1, from coordinate 2,471 downwards.
GCAGAGGGCCCGCGGCCACAGGTCACCACCGGTCCGTCAAAGAACCAGCGCGGATAGCCATCAGCACCCGCCGAGATCAGCTGGATCCAGCGCAGCCGGCCGGGCCACGCGGCTGGCGGACGATCATGCCGGCGTGCGGCACTGCCATGGATCGGCGCCGCGAACAGGATTTCGGCATCGCCCGGCACCTCTTCGACAATGCCGCGCGGCAGCTCGATCAGATCGACATCCGGCACTCGGACGGTTATCGCGCCGTTGAGCTTCTCACCCAGTTGCGACGCGATCACCAGCCGATTTCTGTCGTGGGCTCCCACCCGGCTTACCCTACAGCCGCGCGCGGAGCCGCGTCGCGCCGGGCGATCTCCTGGCGCACCAACGGGATCAGTTCGCGCCCATAATCGATTGCGTCATCAAGCGGATCGAAGCCGCGAATAAGGAAAGTCGTGATGCCGAGATCGTAATAGTCGAACAGCGATTCCGCCACCTGTTCCGGTGTGCCGACCAGCGATGTCGAGTTGCCTTTGGCGCCGGTCAATTGGGCAACCTCGGTCCATAGACGCTTATCGACGACCTTACCCTTGGCCGCTGTTTCCAACAGGCGCAGAGAGCCTACATTGGGCGGCGGTTCGGTCCGCTTCTGATAGAACGGGTTGACCGCCTGCAATTCCTTGGCGCGCGCCAGAATGCCTTCGGCACGCTCCCACGCTTTTGCTTCAGTCGGCGCCAGAATCGGACGCAGCGACAGGCTGAAGCGCAAATGGTCAGCACGGCCGTAGCGAGCTGCGGAAGCCCGCAGTCTGGCGATCTCGCCGCGCACCTGCTCCAACGACTCGCCCCAGAGTGCAAAAACATCAGCCCGCCTGCCGGCGACATCGACAGCGGCAGCGGAGGAGCCGCCGAAATACACCGGCAGATGCGGCTTTTGCAGCGGCTTAACCGAGGAGAAGCCGCCCTTCAGTTTGTAGAACCGTCCGTCATGGTCGATCGGCGTATTACTGGTCCAGATGCGATTGACGATCTCGAGATACTCGTCGGTGCGCGCGTAACGTTCGTCATGGGTCAGGAAATCGCCATCGCGCTGCTGCTCGGTGTCGTCTCCGCCCGAGATGATATGGACCGCCAGCCTGCCATCGCTGAATTGGTCCAGCGTCGCCAATTGCCGGGCCGCCAAGGTGGGCGCGGTAAAGCCAGGGCGATGCGCCAGCAGAACGCCTACCTGCTCCGCCTGTTGCAACGCATAGGCCGCCACCTGGAAGCCATCGGGCGAACCACTGCTATAGGCCACCAGGACACGGTCGAAACCACTCTTCTCATGCGCCTGCACGACGGTGCGGACGTAATTCTTGTCAATGACCGGGCCCGTGGGCAGGTGCGTTTCGGAGGCTTCCTGGGTGGCGGTGTAACCGATGAATTCGACGGGCATGATGATTACTCCTGCGAAAAATTGGCGATGGTGGCGTTACCGGCGCCGGTCAGAATGGCGTCGTTCTGGGGGGTGTGGATGCGGCTGCACAGGACGTCGCGGTAGTGCCGCTCCAGCGGATTGGCACGGGCCAGGCCGGGATTGCCGACCAGTTCCAGCGCCTGCTCGACAGCACTGATGGCGTTGGTCGTGACCAGATATTTGACCAGTGTCGATTGGGTGGCGGGCGGCGGGTCGCCGCGATCGACCGAAGCCGTCAGATCCTTCAACAGCACGCGATTGGCGAGCAGCAGCGCGTCGATCCGCCCGATCGCCTCCTGATAGCGCGGCAAGGTCGACAGCGCGGCGCCGAGATTGCCAGGACGCCGGTCGATGCTGAAGCGCACCAGCCAGTTCCGCGCCTCTCGCGCGATGCCGTCATAGAGCGCGCTTAGCAACGCAATCATCCAGCCGACTTGCTCATCATCAAACCCCTTGGCCCAGGCGGCGGGGGCGCGCAGGTCGACGGCGTGATCAGCCGGTATCTCCACATCGTCGAAGATCACCTCGTGGCTGCCGCTTGCGCGCATGCCGAGATGATCCCAGCTTTCGACCACACGGATGCCGGGCGTGTTGCGTGGCACTAGGAAGGTACCCACACGGGGTTCCGGCTCGTCAGTTCGTCCCCAGACACCGAGCCAGCTCAGGATCGGGATGCCGGTCGAATAGAGCTTATGCCCCGACAGGCGCCAGCCGCGTGTCGTTCTGGTCGCCACGGTAGCGAGCGTCCCACCCCGCGCCGGCGTGCCGAGTTCAGGTTCGACGCGAAGCGCGTTGCCCAGCCCCCCATTGATCACCGCATCGCGCAACACGCGATCACGCAGTGGTTCCGGCCAGTTCGGATTGCGCGCGACGAGGTACTGAAACAGATACTGCATCGTCAGCACCAGCGCAGTGGCCGGCTCCCCACGCGCCACCTCCCCAATCACCCGCGCTGCCGTCGTCAACCGCGCCTCGGCCCCACCGAACTCTGCCGGTACGGTCAGGCTCAGCAAGCCATGGCGATGCA
>CAIZEE010000383.1 GCA_903931835.1 uncultured Elstera sp. | reverse complement strand
CTTTGCGCCTGACCGTTCAATTGCCATCCGTCTCGACGCATCTCGGCGACGCGCCACCGGCGATCGGCGTGATTGCCTCGGTGAAGGCGGAGGCTTCGGGTGGCGGCACAGCGCTGGTCATCAAGCTGGCCGAGCCGGCGCTGGTTGCAAAAGCCTTCGTGATGACGCCGAGCGAGGGCAAGCCCTATCGCCTGGTGATCGATCTGCAACCCTGTAGCCGCGCGCAATTCGCCAAGGCCTTTGTGCATGAAGAGAAGCCGGAGCCGGTAAAGGTCGAGATCGCGAAGGCCGAGGTGGCAAAGCCGGAGCCGGTTAAGCCAGAACCCATCACGGCCGACATGCCGCCAGTCAAGCAGGTGGCCGAGACTGTGCCGGCGGCCATGCCGGTGCGGATCGCTCCCCCTCCTGCCATCGCGCAACAAGCAGCCCCGCCACCCCCGCCGCCCGAACCGACGCCGCCGCTCAGCTTCCCGGCCTCACCCCCGCCGGCCCCCAATCAGGTCGCGACCGTCATCGTGCCCTTGCCGCCCGAGCCAGCGGCCACCCCATCCTTGCCGCCGCCGATCGTACCGCATGCCGATGAAGCGGAGCGAATGGTGATTGCGCTCGATGCCGGTCATGGCGGCATCGATCCGGGGGCGACCGGCCGCGACGGGATTCGTGAGAAGGTGATCACGCTCGCGACGGCGGAGGCAGTCAGGCAAGCGCTGGAGGAAACCGGGCGCTACCGCGTGGTGATGACGCGCGGTGATGATAGTTTCGTGAGGCTGAGGGAGCGGGTCAGCCGGGCGCGGGTGGCGGGGGCGAAGCTTTTCATCTCGATCCACGCCGATGTGCTGTCGAACGCCTCGATCAGCGGCTTGTCGGTCTATACATTGTCGGAGACGGCAACCGACCGCGAGGCGGAAGGGCTGGCCGCCAAGGAAAACAAATCCGATGTCATTGCCGGCGTCGACCTGACAGACAGCCCGCCCGAGGTCAACACCATCCTGATCGATCTGGCGCAGCGCGAAACCAACACCGCTTCCTTCCAGTTCGCCGATCGGCTGGTGAGTGAAATCCGCAGTACGGCACCCGTTCTGGTCAAGCCGCATCGCGAGGCTGGATTTGCCGTGCTGACGGCGCCCGACATCCCCTCCGTCCTCATCGAATTGGGATATCTCTCGAATGCGGAGGAGGAAGTCAGGCTCGAATCGCCCGTCCAGCGCAAACGCCTGGCCCAGGCGATTCTGCGCGCGATCGATCAAAGCTTTACGCCGCACGGGTTGCAGCGTTCCTGAAGCACCCCTATTCTAGGGGCAATCGCCACCGGTTGGCGGCATCGTAACCTCAAGTCATCGCCCTGGGCTCCGCGCAATGAAAAAATGGATCGTCGGTGGTCTGGCAGCTTTGCTGTCATTGACGATACTCGGCGCTTTGGCGGCTGGCCTGCTGTTTTGGCATTTCACCCGCGATCTGCCGGACTCGACGGCGCTCGCCAGCTATCAGCCGGCGGTGATGACGCGCGTGCACGCCGGCGACGGACGGCTGCTCGCCGAATACGCGATCGAGCATCGCATCTTCGTGCCGGTGTCGGAGATGCCGCCTCTGCTGAAACAGGCCTTCATCTCGGCGGAAGACCAGCATTTCTATTCGCATAACGGCGTCGATTATCAGGGCACGCTCAGGGCGTTGCTCGGCAACATTGAAAAGATCGGCACCGGCACCAGGCCCAAGGGTGCGTCGACCATCACGCAGCAGGTTGCGCGCAATTTCTTCCTGACCAATGAGGTGTCGGTCAGCCGCAAGCTGAAAGAGGCGATGCTCGCCTTCCGCATCGAAAAAGCGCTGCCCAAGAGCCGCATCCTGGAGCTTTATCTGAACGAGATTTATCTCGGCGCCGGGTCGTACGGCGTGGCCGCCGCGTCGATGAGCTATTTCGACAAATCGCTCGACCAATTGACGCTGGGCGAGATCGCCTTTCTGGCCGCCTTGCCGAAGGCGCCGGAGCATTACAAGCCGAACCAGAACAACGACAAGGCGCGCGAACGCCGCGACTATGTGATCGAGCGCATGCTGGAAGACGGCGCGATCACGCCGGTCCAGGCCAGTGCCGCCAAGGCCGAACCGCTGGTCGTGCATCATCGCGACGAGGACGAAACCGTCCATGCCGATTACTACGCCGAGGAAGTGCGCAAGGAGTTGGCGGCGAAATACGGCGATTCGGAGCTTTATCGCGGCGGCTTGTCGGTGCGCACCTCGCTCGATCCGCGTCTGCAGGCGATCGCCGAACGCGTGTTCCGCGAAGGTTTAGCGCTCTATGACCGCCGTCACGGCTGGCGTGGGGCGCTGGAGCATGTGGACCTGAAGTCCGGCTGGGAGAAGGAGGCCCTGTCCAAGTCCCCGGCGTCGGAGCGCCGGGCCTGGCGCGCGGCGGTGATCGACCGGGTCGGCGGCGGCGCGGCCCATGTGCGGCTGCCCCAGGGCGGGGAGGGGGAGCTGGAGCCCGCGGACGTGGCCTGGGCGAAGCAGGGCAAGGGCCTCGCCGTGGGCGATCTGGTGTTCGTGGAGCCTGCGGGCAATGGCCGCACCTACGGCCTGCGGCAG
>CAIZEE010000382.1 GCA_903931835.1 uncultured Elstera sp. | reverse complement strand
GCGATTGATGCTGGCGGGCAAGACCCCGGCGCAGGCGGCGTATGCGGTAGGCGTAGCGCGGCAGACCGCATACACATGGAGGGCGGTACTCAATGAGGGCGGTATCGACGCATTGCGTGCGATGCCCTCGCGAGGACGCCCTGCGCGCCTGGATGAGCAGCAGTTGCAAGCCCTGGGCCGAATGCTCCTGGACAAGCCCACCGACCATGGCTTTGGCACCGAGGTGTGGACACTTAAACGCATCGGCGTGCTCATTGAGCGCCAGTACGGCGTCAAGTTTGGCCAGACCCAGGTCTGGCGCATCCTGAGCGGTTTGGGTTTCTCGGTGCAAAAGCCCGAACGGCGAGCCATCGAGCGTGATGAAGACGCGGTGCAGACCTGGAAGCGCCAGACTTGGCCCGGGCTCAAAAAAAAGCCCGCCGCCAAGGACGGCTGATCGTCTTCATCGACGAGTCGGGCCTGAGCGAACGGCCTACGCGCGTGCGTACCTGGGCGCCCAAAGGCCAGACTCCCATCATCCAATTCCACTTCAACTGGACCCACATCTCGGTCATTGCAGGGCTGTCGCGCACGAACTGCATGTTCCGGCTGCACGAGGGCAGCATCAAGAAGGAGCAGCACGTCGAATTCCTCAAGGCGCTGCAGGCGCACCTTAAGCGCCCGTTGCTCATCATCTGGGATGGCTTGAAGGCGCACCGCAGCAAACTCGTACGCGAATACCTCGACTCGACCGAGGGAGAAATCCAGATGGCGTTCTTGCCGGCCTACTCGCCCGATCTCAACCCGGTCGAGTACCTGTGGGCTTGGCTCAAGCGCCATGCGCTGGCCAACTTCTGCCCGGCCAATCTCGATGAACTCAACACCACAGCTCGCGCCAAGCTCAAGAGCGCTCAGCAGCGACCTTCGATCATCGCCGCGTGCTGGGTTCGGGCTGGACTGTGGTGATGTCGGGATTTAGGGAAAGCTCAATAGGGAACAGCCGCTTGCATGTTTTGCGGGCGCGTGACTCAATTTGGGCATGAAGCGCGACGGAAGAGTTTTGGCACACAACGTCTTGGAAGAGATGCGTATGGTTGCGGTGCAACGCATGCGCGAGGGCGAGCGGCCGGCAGTTGTCGCGGCGTCTTTTGGGATGAATCGCAGCTGGGCCTACAAGTGTCTGGCCGCAGCCGCCGGGCCTGGCAAGGGCCTGCGTGCGCTTCGCTCGACCAAGGCCACGGGGCGCCCGCGCAGCCTCGCCCCTGCTCAAGAGCGCCAGATCTTTCGCTGGGTCAACGGCAAGAATCCACTTCAGTACGGTTTCGACTTCGGCTTATGGACGCGTCAGATCGTGCGCGAGTTGGCGACTCAGCGCTTCGGTGTCTTGCTCTCGCTGGCCAGCATCGGTGCCTTGTTGGCGCGCCTGGGTCTGACGCCGCAGAAGCCACTGCAGCGCGCCCATCAGCGCGACAGCGAAGCCGTTGAACGCTGGGTCCGTGAGACCTATCCGACCCTTGCCCGTCAGGCAAAGAAAGACAAAGCCGAGGTTTTCTTTTGGTACGAGTCAGGTTTTCGCGCCGATGGTGTGCACGGCAAGACCTGGGCGGCCAAGGGCCAGACCCCGGTGGTTGAACGACCCGGACAACGCCAGTCGATCTCGGCGGCATCGGCCGTCAACTCCAAGGGAGCCTTTTGGTTCGAGACCTACGAGGGTGGTTTGACCGGGGAGCTTTTCGTGGAGTTGCTCGGACGCATGATGAGCGAGCGCAAGAGGCCCGTGCATTTGGTCATCGACGGTTTGCCAGCGCACAAGAAGGCCGTCGTCAAGGAATACGTCGTCAGCACCCAGGGCCTCTTGACGCTGCATTTCCTCCCGGGCTACGCCCCGGATCTGAATCCGGACGAGTTGGTGTGGAGTCACGCCAAGCGCACCGGCGTGGCAAGAAACCCATTACGCAAGGGCGATGGCGAGAAGCTTCGTGATCGGGTGGATGAGCAACTCCAGTCCGTGGCCGACAACCCAGACCTCTTGAAGTCATTCTTCAAGCATCCGTCTGTCGCCTATATTACTGACTGCTAAGTAATCTATCACCCTACGCGGCCTTCAACAGACTTTCCAATGCCTGCTCGCGGATGCCGAAGTAGCGCTTGAGTTCTTCGATCTGCGCCCAGGCCGCATCGATCGCCTCGGGGGGCTTGGGTGAGCGCCGCTTCACGGCCAGGATCAACTTGTTCT
>CAIZEE010000381.1 GCA_903931835.1 uncultured Elstera sp. | reverse complement strand
TCCTGGAAAAGACGCCGCTGATCGGCGGCACTACCGCGCGGTCGGGCGGTGTGATGTGGATCCCCAACAACCGCTTCATGAAACGCGACGGGATCCCCGACAGCTTTGAACAGGCCAACACCTATCTCGACGCGGTTGTCGGCAACCCCAACGATGCGCCGGGCACCTCGCCAGAACGCCGCCGCACCTATGTGGCGGAAGGTGTCGAAATGGTCGATTTCCTGGTTGCGCAGGGCATCAAGCTGACCCGCGTATCCTATTGGCCCGATTATTATGACGAAGCGCCGGGAGGCTCCCAACAAGGGCGGACCGTCGTTGCCGAACTTTTCGACGTCAACGAGCTCGGCGCGTGGAAAAAAAAGCTGCGCCCCAACTTCATCTCGATGATGAGCACGCTCGACGAAATGCTGAAACTGCGCTTCATCAAGAAGTCCTGGGAATCGAAACGGATCGCAGTCAGGTTCGTGATGCGGACGATTCTGGCCAAGCTGACCGGGAAGCACTACGTCACCGCCGGGGCCGCGCTGCAGGGACGCATGTTCCAGGCCACAATCAAGGCCGGGGTCACCTTCCATACCGATACGCCGGTCAAGGAATTGATCGTCGAAAATGGCCGCGCGGTCGGCGTGATCGCGCAGAAGGATGGCAAGCCGTTGCGCGTCGGCGCAAGATTGGGTGTGATGGTCAACGCAGGCGGCTTTGCCCATAACCAGGCGATGCGCGACCAGTACCAGCCGGGTACCCAGAGCAAATGGACGAACACCGCCGAGGGCGACACCGGCGAAATGATCGTGGAAATGATGCGCCACGGCGCCGCTATCGGCCAGATGGAGGAAATGGTCGGCAACCAGATGTCCTTACCGCCCGGCACCGAGAACAATGCGGTCAAGGAAGTGGTGCAGGGCGTCACGGCAGCCCCCCACGCCATCCTGGTCGATCAGTCGGGCCAACGCTACATGAACGAGGCCGGCTCCTACATGGCCTATTGCCGCAACATGCTGATCCGCAATCGCGACGTGCCTGCCGTACCCAGTTGGGCGATCATGGATAGCCAGTTCATGAAGCAATACATGCTGGCCGGCACCATGCCCGGATCGAAAAAGCCGGCGAGCTGGTTCGAATCCGGTTTTCTAAAAAAAGCCGACTCTATCGAAGAACTGGCGCAATTGACGCGGATTGATCCCGCGGTGCTGCGCGCCACGGTCGACCGGTTCAACGGCTTTGTCGCCAAAAATCACGACGATGATTTCGAACGCGGCGAGCGTGCTTACGATCGCTGGCTGGGCGACCCGTTCCACCCAGGCAACGCTTCGCTCGGCGCGATTGACCAGGGGCCATTCTACGCCATGGAAGTGGTACCCGGTGATGTAGGGACCTACGGCGGCGTCGTGACCGACAGCAATGCCCGCGTGTTGCGCGAAGATGGCTCGGTGATCGACGGCCTCTACGCGACTGGAGTCTCCACCGCGTCGTCGATGGGGCGCGCCTATCCGGGCGCGGGCGCCAGCGTCGGGCCGTCGTTCGTGT
>CAIZEE010000380.1 GCA_903931835.1 uncultured Elstera sp. | reverse complement strand
GGCGTCGATGTCTATGGCCGCCCAGTGGTTCCGGCCGATCTGCCGCGTTCCGCTGGCGCGCAGGTAACCCAGCCGATTCCAATCCTGCTTGATGCGCGTCGCCTTACCGGTTTGTCGCGGCAGGCGGGCGTCTATCCGCTGCTGATCACCGTTGATCCCAAATCAGGCATCGCCATGTTGAACGGGCGTCCCATCGATCGCAGGGACGAGGTGACTTTAGCGACATTGTGCCGACAGCAGGGTTTGGTGCGCTAATCGCTTGTCATCAGATCGGCGATGGCGGTGTCCGCCGGGTCACCACCCTTCTGCAAGCCTTCGATAACGCCGCTGCGATCCTCCGCTGAGCGGTTCTGGCTAAGCTTCCATTTGCCCTCAATGCGGGTGATTGTCAGTTTGAAGCCGACAATGCCCTTTAATTGCGCCTGGATGAAATCGCCCGGTGCATCGGAAACGGCCCATGGTTCGGCGCGCTTGCCTTCATGATGATCGGTCAGCCGGGTGACAATCGCCAATAACCCTTCCGCCTCTTCAATGAACTCAATTCCGCCATAGGCGTGGACCACAACGTAGTTCCAGGTCGGCACAACTTTGCCCGTCTGCTTTTTGGTCGCGTACCAGGAGGGGCTGATATAAGCGTCGGGACCAGTGGCGATCGCCAGAGCCGGAACAGCTTGCTGCACCCCCCGCCATTGCGGATTGGCACGAGCGAGGTGGCCATAAATCGTACCGAATTCACCCTCCGATGGGTCCATCAGAACAGGCACCTGGCTCGCCTCCAGCCCCGTCTCGTTGAGCGTCACCAGTGAGGTCAGCCGCGACTGGCGGATTGCCTCATGCAGCACGGGCAGGCGTGTTTCAGCGAAAGCGGGGGGCATATACATCGGCTTGGGTTTTCCGGATCGGTTCGATTTGGCTCACATGCTTATATCAGGGATCGCGCGGGGTGGTAGACAGCACAGGTTCGCCTGCCTACAGTCCGGGCTCGGCCCATCCAAGGGCGTTTTGCAAAACAATGGTGCGACTTAACCCATGCGTCTGACCCAATACTTCCTGCCGACGATCAAGGAAAACCCGACTGAAGCGCAGATCGTGTCGCATCGCTTGATGCTGCGCGCCGGCATGATCCGGCAATCGGCCGCCGGCATTTATACCTGGCTACCGCTCGGATTGCGGGTGCTGCGCAAGGTTGAGGCGATCGTGCGGGAGGAGCAGGCGCGCGCCGGCGCCATCGAAATGCTGATGCCGACGCTTCAGCCGGCCGAACTCTGGCAGGAAAGCGGGCGCTACGACGATTACGGCAAGGAGATGCTGCGCATCACCGATCGTCACGACCGGCCCTTGCTCTATGGTCCGACCAATGAAGAGATGATCACCGACATCGTCCGCAACACGGTCAAATCCTACAAGACGCTGCCGCTCAACCTCTATCACATCCAATGGAAGTTCCGGGATGAGGTCAGGCCGCGTTTTGGCGTGATGCGCGGACGCGAATTCCTGATGAAGGACGGCTATTCCTTCGATTTGGATGAGGATTCAGCACGCCTCGCCTACGCCCGCATGTTTGTCTCCTATTTGCGCACCTATGCGCGGATGGGCCTGCGTCCCATACCGATGCGCGCCGATACCGGGCCGATCGGCGGCAATCTCAGCCATGAATTCATCATTCTGGCCGATACGGGCGAGAGCGAGGTGTACTGCCATCGCCGCTTTGTCGAACGGTCGGCCAAGGTCGAGGTGGATTACAGCGATGCCGCCGCCGTGACCGGGATCATGCAGGACTGGATTTCCGATTACGCCGCGACGGGCGAGATGCACGACGCCAAATCCTGCCCCGTACCGCCCGATCAGCTCGTCACCGCGCGCGGGATCGAGGTTGGGCATATCTTCTATTTTGGCACCAAATATTCAGCTTCCATGAAGGCGAGCGTGACCGATGCCAGCGGCCAGCCGCGCGACATGCATATGGGATCCTATGGTATCGGGGTGTCGCGCCTGGTCGGTGCGATTATCGAGGCGAGCCACGATGACGCCGGGATTGTCTGGCCGAAATCCGTCGCCCCCTTCACCGTTGCCGTGGTCAATCTGAAAAGCGGCGATACCGCTTGCGATGCGGCTTCTGAGGGGCTCTATCAGACGCTGACCAATGCTGGCGTTGAGGTGTTGCTGGATGATCGCGCCGACCGGATCGGCGTCAAGCTGGCCGATATGGATCTGATCGGCGTGCCGCTGCAAATCCTGGTTGGTCCAAAGGGGCTGGAGCGCGGTGTTGTTGAAATCCGCCAGCGCGGGCTCGACGATCGCACCGAACTGCCGCCCGACGATGCCGTCAAATTTGCCGTGGAGTGGGTCAGGTCGTGATCTTTTCCGCCTTCGAACGCATGGTGGCGATGCGCTATCTGCGCGCGCGCCGCAGCGAGGGCTTTATTTCGGTCATCGCCGGATTTTCGCTGCTCGGCATCGCGCTTGGCGTCGCGACGCTGATCATCGTGATGGCGGTGATGAACGGGTTTCGCCATGAATTGCTCGGACGCATTCTGGGGCTCAACGGCGATATCACGCTGATCGGATCGGCCGGCGAGCCGATCCACGATTATGTCAGCCTGGCCGAACGGCTGCGCACCGTTGACGGCGTCACCTTGGCGGCGCCGATCGTCGAGGGGCAGGTCATGGCGACGGCCAACGGCGTCGCCGGCGGTGCTCTGGTGCGCGGCATGCGCGCCGAGGATTTTCGCGATCGCGTGTTGCTGGCGAAGAACATCAAGGCCGGCTCGATCGACGGGTTCAAGGATGACGGCATCATCATCGGCGTGCGCATGGCGAGCCGCCTTGGCTTGCGCATCGGCGACGACATCACGCTGATCAGCCCCAATGGCAACGTGACCGCGTTCGGCACCGTACCGCGGTCGAAGGCCTACCATGTCGCTGCCTTGTTCGATGTCGGCATGTATGAATACGACAATACCTATGTCTACATGCCGCTCGATCAGGCGCAGCTTTTCTTCCGCGTACCGGATGGGGCGACCGGGATCGAGTTGATGATCGCCAATCCGGACAATGCTCGCAATCTGTCGCTGCTGCTGACCCGCATGGTGTCGCCATCGATCCGCGTCTATGACTGGCAGCAGGCCAATGCGAGCTATTTCGGTGCGATCCAGACCGAGCGGAACGTTATGTTCCTGATCCTGACGCTGATCATCGTCGTCGCCGCCTTCAACATTATCTCTTCGATGATCATGCTGGTGAAGGACAAGGGCAGGGACATCGCCGTCTTGCGCACCATGGGGGCGACGCGCGGCATGATCATGCGCATCTTCTTTCTGAGCGGCGCCTCGGTCGGCGTCATCGGCACGCTGCTGGGCCTCGGCCTCGGTGTCGCCTTTGCCGATAATATCGAGAGCATCCGGCAATGGCTGCAGCATTTGACCGGAACCAGGCTGTTTCAGGCGGAGATCTATTTCCTGTCGCAACTGCCCGCAGTCATTGATTGGGGTGAGGTCACCCAAGTGGTGGTGATGGCGCTGTTCCTGTCGGTGTTGGCGACGCTGTATCCTTCGTGGCGCGCTGCCCGCCTCGATCCGATTGAGGCGCTGCGCTATGAATGACGCCGCTTTGGAATTGCGCGGCGTCGGCCGCGTCTATCCGGGACCCAATGGCGGGCTGACCGTGCTGGCCGGTGCCGATCTGCAGCTTTCATCGGGTGAAATGGTGGCGCTGGTGGCACCCAGCGGGACCGGCAAGTCGACGCTGCTGCATTTGGCCGGGCTTCTCGAACGCCCCGATTCGGGTGAGGTCATCGTTGAGGGCGAGAAATGCAGCAAGCTCGGCGATTTGCGCCGAACCGAATTGCGCCGCCGCACGATCGGCTTCGTCTATCAGTTCCATCAATTGCTGCCGGAATTTTCGGCGCTGGAAAACGTTGTGCTGCCGCAGATGATTGATGGCATCTCGCGCCGGGCAGCCGCCAGGCGGGCGGCGGAACTGCTCGATCTGGTCGGCCTTGGCGCCAGGCTCGATAACCGGCCGGCTAAGCTTTCCGGTGGCGAGCAGCAGCGCGTCGCGATTGTCCGCGCGATCGCCAACCGTCCGAAGATTCTGCTTGCGGACGAGCCCACCGGCAATCTCGATCCCGGTACTGCCGCCGATGTGTTCGACACCCTGACGCGTCTCGTACGGGATACCGGGTTGGCAGCATTGGTAGCGACGCATAACGTCGCTCTTGCCGAGCGCATGGACCGGGTGGTTACGTTGCGTGACGGCCTGCTGGTTTCAGCGTAACGGGTCGTTAGCGTCGGAGTTTCCAACCCCATGTTCAATCTGCTTCGCCGCATCGATATCGAGGCCCGCAAGACGCCCGAAATCCTGATGACGCGAATGTTTTTCACCGAAGTTTACGCACGACATAACCGTCGTAGGCAGGAGCATCTGGCATCGCTCCATCTGCCGATCAACGGGCTGTCGGTGCTGGAGCTCGGGGCGGGGATTGGAGAGCATACCGGCTTCTTCCTCGATCGTGGCTGTCATGTCACCGTGACGGATGTCCGGCCAGAAAACATTCAGGTGTTTGAGATGCGCTATCCGGAGGTACCGAGTTATGTCCTGGATGTCGAGACGGCGGATGAGGACGCGGCCGTGCCTCATGATATCGTGTTTGCCTATGGGCTACTGTATCATCTGAGTGACCCGGAAAGGGCGCTCAGTCTCTTTTCCGCCTGGAGCCAGAATTTCCTTCTCCTTGAAACCTGCGTGTCGTTCGGTGACGACTTTGAGATTCATCGGGTCGCTGAGGACCCGGTAAATGCGTCGCAGGCATCAAGCGGGATGGGGTGCCGGCCGACCAGACCGTGGCTGCTTCGTGCCCTCAAGGCGCATTTTCCCTATGTCTATGTGCCCGTGACGCAACCAGCCCACCCAGAATTTCCGACGGATTGGTCCAGTCCGGCCGGCCGGCCTCCCGACCTGATTAGCCGCGCGATCTTCATCGCCTCGCGTCAGGAACTCGACAACCCGTGGCTTACCGATCAACTGCCTGTCCGGCAGGGGATCTGACGCCTATGCCGATTGCCGAATTCGTCCATCTGCGTGCTCATTCGGCCTATTCGCTCTCGGAAGGGGCGATCAAGCTTAAAGAACTGGTGAAGCTCGCCGCCAAGCATTCGATGCCGGCGGTTGCGGTCACCGATACTGGTAATCTGTTCGGCGCGTTGGAGTTTGCGGGGGCAGCGGCGGAGGTTGGCGTGCAGCCGATCATCGGTTGCCAGCTGGGCTTGAGCCGCCGTTCCGCAAGGCCGGGTATGACCGCAGACCCCGATCAGATCCTGCTCTATGCGCAAAGTGCCGAGGGCTATGCCAATCTGCTGAAGCTCGTCTCCAAATCCTTTCTGGAAAGCGACGCAGCGCAGGCGCCGCAAGTTGATATCGACGCCTTCGAAGGCTGTTCGGACGGGTTGATCGCGCTCACCGGTGGGCCGAAGGGGCTGGTCGGCAGGCTATTAGGTGAGGGGCAGCGGCCTTTGGCCGAGGCAGCGCTTGACCGACTGCAGGCGTTGTTCCCGGATCGGCTCTACATTGAGCTGATGCGCCACACTTTGCCGGCCGAGGCCAAGATCGAGCCAGAATTGATCGAGCTTGCCTATGACCGCAGTCTCCCACTGGTCGCGACCAATGAAGTGTTCTTCAGCGATGAGGGCATGTTCGAGGCCCATGACGTGCTGCTTGGCATTGCCGAGGGCACGACCGTTTCGAACCAGAACCGGCGACGCCTGACGCGCGAACATCGCTTCAAATCGGCGGCCGAGATGGCGGCGCTGTTTGCCGATCTGCCGGAGGCGATCGCCAATACGCTCGTGATCGCGCAGCGCTGCGCTTATATGCCGGAAAACCGCAAGCCGATCCTGCCGGCATTCACCAGCGATAGCGGAGCTGACGAGGTGACCGAGCTCGCCAGGCTCGCGGGACTGGGGCTTACCAAACGCCTGACCGTTGCCAAATTTGCCGAAGAGCAGGTCTATATCGACCGGCTCGCCTTCGAACTCGACGTTATTTCCAAGATGGGGTTCGCCGGCTACTTCCTGATCGTCGCCGACTTCATCCAATGGGCGAAGAATAATGGCATCCCGGTGGGACCGGGACGCGGTTCGGGCGCCGGTTCGGTGGTTGCCTGGGCGCTGACCATCACCGATCTCGACCCGATCCGTTTTGGCCTGCTGTTTGAGCGCTTCCTCAATCCAGAGCGCGTGTCGATGCCCGATTTCGACATCGATTTCTGTCAGGAACGGCGGGACGAGGTCATTCGCTATGTCCAGCAGCGCTATGGCAATGACCGGGTCGCGCAGATCATCACCTTCGGTAAGCTGCAGGCGCGCGCGGTGCTGCGCGATGTCGGCCGTGTGCTTGAAATGCCCTATGGCCAGGTTGATAAGATCAGCAAGCTGGTGCCGAACAACCCAGCCAATCCGGTGACGCTGCAGCAAGCGATCGATGGTGAATCACAGCTAAGAGATATGCGCCGCGACGACGAGACAGTCGCACGGCTGCTGTCGATCGGCCTGAAGCTAGAAGGGCTGTACCGTCACGCCTCGACCCATGCTGCGGGCGTTGTGATCAGCGATCGGCCGCTCGACCAGCTTGTCCCGCTCTATCGCGATCCGCGCTCGGATATGCCGGTCACCCAGTTCAATATGAAATATGTCGAGAATGCCGGGCTGGTGAAGTTCGACTTTCTCGGCCTGAAGACGCTGACGGTGCTGGCGCAGGCGATCGAGATTCTCAAGCGGCGGGGGATTGAGCTTGATCTCGAGCGGTTGCCGCTCGACGACGCGGCGACGTTCGAGATGCTCATGCGCGGCGATGTGACCGGCGTGTTCCAGTTAGAAAGCTCGGGCATGCGGGATGTGTTGCGCCGCCTAAAGCCCGACCGGTTCGAGGATATCATCGCTGTCGTGGCGCTCTATCGTCCCGGTCCGATGGACAATATCCCGAGCTTCATCGCGCGCAAGCACGGGCAGGAGAAACCGGATTACCTTCACCCGATGCTGGAGGGCATCCTGAAGGAAACCTACGGCGTCATGATCTATCAGGAACAGGTCATGCAGATCGCCCAGGTGCTGTCCGGCTATTCGCTCGGTTCAGCCGACCTGCTGCGCCGCGCGATGGGCAAGAAAATCCAGTC
>CAIZEE010000379.1 GCA_903931835.1 uncultured Elstera sp. | reverse complement strand
TGCCAGCCGCTGGTCGAGCGCCTCGCGGATCGGCTGTTCCAGCTCGCCGCGCTTCAACGCCCGGCGGATATTGCCCAGTATCTGGGCGCGCGCCTCATCGCTCATGGCGATTTCCGCCTGGCATATTGGGCGTGGAAGCTGGAACCCTCCGGTGCCGGCAGATCACGCACACTGGTCCAGCCGCTAGCCAGCGGCAGCGACACAAAGCGTCCGCGCCCTTTGCCGAGCAGGCCCAAGCCCCAGGCGGCGATATCCATGGCGAAGTGATAGAGCCTTGGCCGTCTTGCCAGCAGCCCCCAGAGCTTGAGGCCGGTGCGCAAGGCGGATGGCGCCAGATGCCGCTCGAACTCGCGCTCGCGCCAATGCCGCATCATCTTGGGCAGCGGGATTTTCATCGGACAGACGCTTTCGCAGCGCCCGCAGAAGCTGGACGCATTGGGCAGATTGCCCGCCTCCTCCACCCCGATCAGCATCGGCGTCAGCACGGCCCCCATCGGCCCCGGATAGACCCAGCCATAGGCATGGCCGCCAACCGCCTGATAGACCGGGCAATGGTTCATGCAGGCGGCGCAGCGGATACAGCGCAGCATGTCCTGAAACTCAGTACCCAGCATCGAAGAGCGGCCATTATCCAGCAGCACGACATGGAACTGATCCGGGCCGTCGAGATCGCCCGGCCGCTTCGGCCCGGTGGAAAAGGTCGTGTAGGAGCTGTATTCCTGCCCCGTCGCCGAGCGCGCGAGCAGCCGCAGCAGCGAGGCTGAATCCTCCAGCGTCGGCACGATCTTCTCGATGCTCGCCAGCACGACATGCACGCGCGGCAGCATCTGCGTCAGATCGCCATTGCCTTCATTGGTCACGATGATGGTCGAGCCGGTCTCGGCCACCAGGAAATTGGCCCCGGTAATGCCGACCCCGGCCTCGAAATATTTGCGGCGCAATTCCAACCTTGCCTCGGTGACGAGGCTGATCGGCTCCGCCAGATTGCGATCGGGATCGAGGTTGGTGTGGTTCTCGCGAAACGTCTTCTCGACCTGGCCCTTGGTCAGATGGATCGCCGGCGCGATGATATGGCTCGGCGATTCATGGCGCAGCTGGATGATGTATTCCCCGAGATCGGTCTCAACCGGGCGGATGCCGTGTTCCTCCAGGAAATCGTTGAGCCCGGTTTCCTCCGCCACCATGGACTTGCCCTTGGTGACTGTCTCAGCCCCTACCGATCGGCAGATCTCCAGGATCGTCTCATTTGCTTCCTGCGCCGTTCGCGCGAAATGCACCTTGCCGCCGCGGCCTTCGACCTGATCGGCAAAGCGCTCCAGGTAGTAATCCAGATGCGCGATCGTGTGATCCTTGATCGCCTTCGCCTGGTCGCGCAGCTCCTCCCATTCCGGCACGCCGGGCAGGGCTGCCGCGCGCTTCTTCTGAAACCCGACTTTGACGTTGACGAGCGCCCGCTGCAGCGTCTCGTCGCCCAGCGCCTCATGCGCATTGGCGGTGAAATTATGCGAACTCGCCTTCATTTCGGCTCACCGATCGCCGGCTGATCCAGCATGTCGGCCAGAACCTCCGCCACATGCCGCGCCTGCAGGGGCGAGCCTAGGCGCTTCAACTTGCCGGCGATGTTCAGCAGGCAGCCCATATCGCCGGCGAGCAGCAGATCGGCACCGGTGGCGGCCGCCGCCTTCGCCTTGTTGGTCACCATATTGTCGGAGATTTCCGGGTATTTGACGCAGAACGTGCCGCCAAACCCGCAGCACACCTCAGTATCCGCCAATTCGGTCAGCGACAGACCGGGGATCTGCCCGAGCAACCGGCGCGGCTGTTCCTTGATGCCGAGTTCGCGCAAGCCCGAACAGGCATCGTGGTAGGTCACCTTGCCCTCGAACGCCACCGCGTCGAGTTTAACACCGCAGCGATCCAAAAACATCACCAGCTCGACCGTCCGCGCCGACAAATCCTGCGCCTTTGCCGCCATCACCGGATCATCCTCGAACAGATGCGGATAATGCTCATGGATCATGCCGGCGCAGGACCCGCTGGGCACAATCACATGCTCATACCCGGCAAAGGCGGCGATCACATCCGATGCGATGCCCCGCGCGGTCTTCCGGTCGCCGCTATTATAGGCCGGCTGGCCGCAGCAAACCTGCGCTTGCGGCACCTCGACAACGCAGCCGACCTGCTCCAACAGCTTGATCGCCGCGAACCCGACAGACGGGCGGAACAGATCGACCAGGCAGGTAACGAACAAGGCGACGCGGTGTTGGGTCGGCGGCTGATGCATGATGGCAGCGAGTTTGGTGGGTAGCGCGGGGAATGGCAATAACGCGATGGTCAGGAACGAAGATCGCCGATTCCGGTGAGGCTGATGGTGCCCTTGCCGGGCAGCTTCACCCGTAATTCCAGCGTGCCGCCGGCCGCTTCGACAAATCGACGCAATGTCGACAGGTACAGATCGGTCTGGCGCTCCATTTTATGGACTGATGGCTGTTTTATGCCGAGCTCATCGGCGATCTGCTCCTGACTGCGTTCGGCCAGAAGGCGGAGCGCCCGCAGCCCCTCGATTTCCTGAAGCAGTTCCTGGGTTCGCGCCTCGATCGCCTTGCGGCGCTCTGGCGGCAGCCCGGCCGTGATGTCGTCTAAAGTTTGCGCCATGATATTCGTCGTGAAACAGAACCGTGCAGGACATAACGGAACATAGCCCTCTAGCTATATTTTGTGAATAGCCCGAAGGCTATAAACTCTTCAGCCGCGCTCGGTGACGTCAGGTCAAAGCATGCTCAACCCAGGGTGACAAACTATTGCCGCTGTGCACAATTACAGCCGGCAATATCGGGGTTGGGAATGGCGAGAGTTCGCTCGAGGTTATGCGCTGTTTTGGCGATTCTATTGGCGCTAGGCACGTATTCTACGGTTCGCGCTCAAACCCCCGATCCAAGGCGCGATCAGGCGCGAGCCCTGGCAAGCTCCGGCAAGATCGCAGACGCCCTGGCGCTCTATGACACGCTGACCGAGTCGGGTTCGACCGATCTTGCGCTCTATGGCGAGGCGGCGAATGTGGCGAAGGCGGCGGGTGATATGAAGCGGCTCGGCCTGTATTCCGAGCGGCAATCGAAGATCGATCCAGGCGATGCGCATCTCCGCATGCTAGCCCCGCTCGCCTATCAGATCGCCGGCGATGATGCCGATGCGCTG
>CAIZEE010000378.1 GCA_903931835.1 uncultured Elstera sp. | reverse complement strand
GACAACACTCTACGGGTTTCATTCGCTGCAATTGACGGCGGAGGGGCCGTGCCAGCCTTTCGATAAGATGCGCGGCGGCATATCGATCGGTGAGGCGGCCGGATTTGCGCTGGTTGAGCGAGCACAGGGAAGACAGGGCATCGCCCTGCTCGGCATCGGCGAGAGCAGCGATGCCTATCACATGTCGTCGCCTCATCCCGAAGGGCTGGGCGCCAAACGCGCGATGGAGGGGGCTCTCACCTCCGCCGGGCTGACAGCGGGTGCCATCGACTACGTCAATCTCCATGGTACGGCCACGCGGGTCGGTGACGCCGCCGAAGACAATGCTGTGTGGAGCTTGTTCGAAGACCGCGTTCCCTGCAGTTCGACCAAGGGGCAAACCGGGCATACGCTGGGTGCGGCCGGTATTGTTGAGGCGATCATCTCTGCCCTGTCGATCACCCACGGCTTCATTCCGCCGAGCCCGACGACACGGGACCTCGACCCCGATCTCCGCAGTCGCTACGTCGTATCGGGCGGCGACGCGCCCCTCACGCATGTCATGAGTAATTCCTTCGGTTTCGGCGGCAGCAATTGCAGCCTGATCCTGGGCCGCCTGTCGTGAAGCTTTATGTTGAAAGTGTCGGTCTATGCGGACCAGGCTTGGCGAACTGGCCGCTTGGTCGAGCCATCCTGGCAGGCGACACTTCATACGAACCGGCAGAGGTGCGGCTCAGCGCCAGCGAATTGCTGCCGCCCGCCGAACGCCGGCGCATGACCGATACCGTCAAGTTGGCAATCGCGGTGGCGAATGAGGCGATCACCGCGTCTATTGTCAAACAGGCGGACATGCCGTCCGTCTTCGCATCATCGGGTGGCGATGGAGCAACCATCACGACGATCCTGGAGATCCTGGCATCGCCGGAACGCGAGGTATCGCCGACGCGGTTCCATAATTCCGTCCATAACGCGCCATCGGGTTATTGGAGCATCGCCACCGAATCGCGCGGCGCATCAACCAGCCTGTGCGGCTACGATTGCAGCTTTGGCGTCGGCATGCTGGATGCCGCCGGCCAGGTCGTGCTGGATCAGACACCACTCCTGCTGGTCTCCTACGACCTGCCCTATCCACCCGCCTTGCATCGCATCCGACCGATCGGTGCGGTGTTCGGCGCTGCCTTCGTCCTGTCGCCCAAGCGGGGCGAGCACAGCATCGCCAGCCTCGACATCGAGTTGGTGCGCAGCGGTTCACCAACCGTGATGGCGAATCCAGAACTTGAGCGTGTGCGCACGAGCAATCCTGCGGCGCGCAGCCTGCCCTTGCTGGAAGCGATCGCGAAATCCGCAGAATATCGGGTGCTGATCCCCTATGTTGCGGACAATCATCTGGCGATTTCCGTGAGCTCATGCTGACCCGGCACCAGATCGAAGCCCTGATCCCCCATGCCGGCGCCATGTCGCTGCTGGACCGGGTCGATGCGTGGGACGATCAGATGATACGCTGCCGGGCTATCAGCCATCGCGACACGGCGAACCCGCTCAGCGTTGCCAGCACGCTGGGTGCCGCCTGCGCGGTGGAATATGCCGCCCAAGCCATGGCGGTGCATGGCGGGCTGACCGGGGTGGATGGCGGCGCACCTAAGCTTGGCTATCTGGCGACGGTGCGCAGCCTTGTCTGCCATGTGCGCCGCCTGGACGATCTGCCGGGTGATCTGCTGATTGAGGCAAATCGGCTAACTGGCGAGGAT
Organism: uncultured Elstera sp.; assembly: GCA_903931835.1. Classification (GTDB taxonomy): domain Bacteria; phylum Pseudomonadota; class Alphaproteobacteria; order Elsterales; family Elsteraceae; genus CAIZEE01. Next base: position 729 of record CAIZEE010000378.1, on the reverse strand, counting down.
AGCCGCGTGCTCTACCAGTTTTCGGTGAGTTCCGCCGGGCGCCTCGTGGTCGAAGGTCGCGCCGCCGTCGTGCTAGCCGGGGCAATGCCATGAAGCGTGCGCTGATCACCGGCGGCAGCGGCGGCATTGGCGAGGCGATCTGCCGGGTGCTGGCCTCCACCGGCATTCATGTCATCGTCCATAGCAATCAGAACAAGGCGAAGGCGGACGCGATTGCGGCCTCGATCGAAGCCGATGGCGGATCGGCCGAGGCGATCCAATTTGATGTCACGGACGGCAAGGCCACGGCGGAGGCACTGGGTGGACTCGGCCAATCGGGCGTCATCCAGATCCTGGTCAACAATGCCGGCTTCCATGACGACGCGGTCATGCCGGGCATGTCGCCTGGTCAGTGGTCTGGGGTGATCGATGTCACGCTGAACGGTTTCTATAACGTGACGCAGCCGCTTCTGCTGCCGATGATCGGCACGCGCTGGGGCCGCATCGTCAATATCTCGTCGGTTTCGGCCCTAGTCGGCAATCGCGGGCAGGTCAATTACGCGGCGGCCAAGGCAGGCCTGAACGGGGCCACAAAATCGCTATCGCTGGAGCTCGCCAGCCGCGGCATCACAGTCAACGCGGTGGCGCCCGGCATCATCGCCACGACGATGAGCGAGGGTGATTTCCCACCGGATGTGATCAAGCAATTGGTGCCGATGAAACGCGCCGGCAAAGCAGAGGAAGTGGCCG
>CAIZEE010000377.1 GCA_903931835.1 uncultured Elstera sp. | reverse complement strand
CAGCGCCATGCGGATGTAATCGGAAACAGACAGTCCCATCGCGGCAAGGGCGGCGGTAGCCCGGTTTTTCGTTTCAAGATCGATCCGCGCGCGGACGACGGTATCAGCTGGCATCGCGCCACCCCGTTTAAGTTACGCCCACCCTGTAGCTACGAACGGCTACGAATGCAACCGGGCGAGCTCTTTTTTTCCCTCCGACAAGTCTGCTGACGCCGCCCCTTCTGGCGTTGAGGGTGGCGGACGACGATACTGGATGGTGACTACGTGTCGGCCACGCTTCATTAGATTAAGGCGTTGACGCTGATCATCGCCTATAGTCGCGGCGCGCCAAAGCCCGGCGCTGCTGTGATTGCGAAGCAAGACTGATAATGACCGATACAAACTCTGCCGATACGCCCTGGAGCCGCCCGTCGGGCCGCGCCGCCAATGCCTTACGCGCCGTCTCGCTCGAACCCCATGTCGCCAAATATGCCGAGGGCTCCTGCCTGGTGAAGTTCGGCGATACGCATGTGCTGTGCACCGCCTCGGTCGACGAACGCGTCCCGCCCTTTCTGCGCAATAGCGGCAAGGGCTGGGTAACCGCCGAATACGGCATGCTGCCGCGCTCCACCCACACCCGCACGGATCGTGAGGCCGCCAAGGGCAAGCAAAGCGGCCGCACCCAGGAAATTCAGCGCCTGATCGGCCGGTCGCTCCGCGCCGCGATCGATCCGCTGAAGCTTGGGGAACGCCAGATCAGGCTTGATTGCGACGTTATCCAGGCGGATGGCGGCACGCGCACCGCCTCGATCACCGGCGCCTATGTAGCGCTCAGCCTCGCGTGCCGCAAACTGATCGCCGACGGGCTGCTTGCTGAGTCGCCGATGGTGACGGAGGTTGCGGCCGTGTCCTGCGGCATCTATCGCGGCCAGCCGGTGCTCGATCTCGATTATGCCGAGGACAGCAACGCCGATGCCGACGCCAATTTTGTGCTGACGGGCTTGGGCGGCATCATCGAGGTGCAGGGTACGGCGGAGAAGGAGCCGTTCAGCGAGGCTGAGTTTCTGGCCTTGCTGGCGCTCGCCAAGCTCGGCATTGGTGAACTGACCAATCTGCAGCGTGCGGTGCTGGCGTGACCGCCTATCCGCCGATTACCCGGCTGGTCATCGCCAGCCATAATCGCGGAAAACTCGCTGAGATCGCCCCCTTGGTGCAGCCCTATGGCATCGAAACCGTGTCGGCGGGCGATTTGCGCCTGCCCGAACCGGATGAGACCGGCACCAGTTTTCGCGCCAATGCGGAGCTGAAGGCGCTCGCTGCGGTAGAGGGGTCTGACTTGCCGGCCTTGGCTGATGATAGCGGTCTGGTCATCCCGGCCCTCGATGGCGCGCCCGGTATTTATTCCGCGCGCTGGGCTGGACCGATGAAGGACTTTTCGGTCGCGATCGGCCGGGTCAGCGCGGAGTTGGAGCGGCTACACGCGACCGATTTCAGCGCCCATTTCGTCTGCGCGCTCAGCCTTGCCTGGCCGGGCGGGCCGCTGGTCACGGTCGAGGGCGCGGTGCATGGCGCGATCACGCTGCCGCCGCGCGGCAAACGCGGCTTTGGCTATGATCCAATCTTCACGCCGAACGGCTATGATTTGACCTTCGGCGAGATGGAGCCCGAGATCAAACACCGCATCAGCCATCGCGCCGATGCCTTTGCCCAATTGGTGGCGCTGGTCTTTGGCTGAGTTCGGCGTCTATATCCACTGGCCGTTCTGCCTGTCCAAATGCCCCTATTGCGACTTCAACAGCCATGTGCGCGAGGCGATCGACGAGGCCGGGTGGCGGACGGCCCTGCTCACCGCCATCGACCGCAATGCCGAAAATCTCGCGGAACGTCACCTTGACAGCATCTTTTTTGGCGGCGGCACGCCGTCGCTGATGTCACCCGCAACGGTGGCCGCCGTGATCGAGCGGATCCAGCAATACTTTCCCGCTTCCCCCGATATCGAGATCACGCTCGAGGCCAATCCCAATTCGGTTGAGGCGCAGAAATTCGCCGATTTCGCCTCTGCCGGCATCAACCGGGTCTCGCTCGGCATCCAGGCGCTGGGCGACGAGGCGCTGAAATCGCTTGGCCGGGCGCATAACGCTAAGGAGGCGCGGGCCGCCATCGCCATCGCGGCCAGGCATTTTCGCCGCTATTCCTTCGATCTGATCTATGCCCGGCCGGGCCAGGATGTGGCCGCCTGGGACGCCGAATTGCGCGCCGCCCTCGATCTCGCCGGCGATCACCTGTCGCTCTATCAATTGACCATCGAGCCCGGCACCCAGTTCCATACGGCGCATGCCAGGGGCGATCTGGTACTGCCCGAAGATGAGCTTGCCGGCGATTTGTACGAACACACGCAGGCCTTGCTCGGGGCGCATGGTCTGCCGGCGTATGAAATCTCGAATCATGCGCGTCCGGGCCAGGAAAGCCGGCACAATCTGGTCTATTGGCGCTATGGCGATTATCTCGGCATCGGCCCCGGCGCGCATGGGCGACTGACCGGTGCCGAGGGGATCAAAACCGCGACCCGCCAGGAGCGCCTGCCCGAAACCTGGGCTGCTGCGATCGCTGGCGGCGGCGACGGGATGGTCGAGACGACGGAGGTTACCGCCGATGAACGGCTGGTCGAACTGACGATGATGGGGCTGCGTCTCGCCGAGGGGATTCCCGATGAGCGGTTCCGCCGCGAGACGGGGAAAGGCATCGCTGAGACTTTTGATGCGGCGATCAGAGCGCGTCTGGCCGATGGCGGGTTTCTCGACACCGATGAGACGGTGCTGCGCGCGACCCCCGCTGGTCGCCAGCGTCTGAACGCCGTGCTGTCGGCGTTGCTCGCGTAAAACATCAATCGTCCCGACTGGGGCGGAGGGGGGATCCTGCTTGCTCAGCGCAGGATCGCTTGCAGGCCCTGCCAATCAACAATGAGCCCCGGGCGGACGCCCTGATCGATCAGGTTTGATTTGGCTGCGTCGCTGCCGATCAGGAAGACCGTATTGACCGCCGGCCCGCCCAAAGTGATCCTTGGCGGCAAGACAGCCTTGAGGGCACGGCTCAACTCCGCTTGCGCTGGATCGTCGAAGCCGAGCAGCGCGATGCTCGTGATCTCCGGCGTCCAGGAAACGGCTTCGACAAACGCAAGCAGCGCAGCGCCCCGCGCCATCCGGGCCTGCTGCTCCGCCGTCAGGAATGACAGATCGGCGCCCCGCGCCTTCAGCAACTGGCTGAGTTCAAGGGCGATCAGGTAATCGCCGGCCTGGAAATGGATGAGCATGGCCTGGTTGAGCGACCAGTTCCGCATGCGCGAGAGATCGCTGCGAAACTGATCCTCTGGCGGCAGAGGCTGGTTGCCGAAATGATGCAGCATCAGGAAGTCGTGGGAGCGCGAGACCCGTTCCCACATGGCGATATCGACGCTGTTGGTCAGCCGGTCGCGCGGGAACGGCTCACCCGGGTGGCGCGTGACAATGTAATAGAACGAGTTGTCGGTAAGCTGAATCGATCCCCGCTGCAACAGGCGGTGGGTCAGCGCCAAAGGCCAGAAGAAAATACCGGTGGGGAACAGGCAGTCGGCCAGGATATCGGTGCGGTACAGCCCGATTTCCGGCAGGAAGCCGGTGAAGAAATAATGCTGAACCAGATTGCCGGCATCGTCTGGCGTAAACAGCAAATCGTCAAAGGCGATGAAGGGCGGGGTCGCGGCCCCGCTCACCCGGTCAAGCTCGCGCCAGCTGCAATGCGTCGCCGCAATGCCGGGCGATGCGATCATCGCCTCGACGGCTGAGATCAGATGGGTTGGGTCCAGCCGGTCGTCATCCGCGAGATAAAGGCTGAGCTCGCCTTGCGCCCGGCGCAAGACTCCGAACAGATTGGGGATGGCGCCGATATTCTGCTGGTTGCGGTAATAGCGCAGCGTGTAGTTGGCGGGCTGATACCGGGCGATCTCCTCATATCCCGCATCCGCCGAGGCATTATCGGCGACCACGACCTCAAAGCTGAAGGGAAGATAGCCTGGCGCGTCCAACTCGCGCAGCAGCGGCGCCAACAACCGGGAGCGTTGGTAGGTCGGAATGCAGATGCTCAAAACGGGTCGCAAAATGGCGCCTCGGAATGGGGAGGGTAGCCGCTGGACGATAATCGCCAGCCGGCTTTAACGCCACCTCATTGGAGCATTGCACCGTGCGCATAAAAAACCCCGCGCCAGGATCTTATCCGGCGCGGGGTTGGTCGGCGAGGCTTGACCCTAGAACTTCACATGCAGCTGCAAATCGGCGCTGACCGGGGTTGCACGGGTGATGAAGTCGTTGCCGTAGTACGAATAGTCTGGGATCAGATTGCGCTGGTCGGTGATGTTATAGAACCCGAGCTTGACCGTGTAGTCGTCCCAAGTATACGCGACCGAGGCATTGACCGTGTACTGCCAGGGGATGATTGGCGCCTTGTAGTATCCCGTAGCCAGAACGGATGTCGGGATACCGTCAGTCGGCCCCAGGCCAAGGTTCATGTTGTTCTGTTCGGTCGCGGCCAGATCGATATAACCGGAGGTGGTCGTGTCCATAGGACCGGTAACCTGGATATTGCCCTGGAAGGTCCAGCCCGAATCGGTCTTGTAGTTGGCCAGGACGTTGAACAGATGCTGGGGCGTGTCGGGCGCATTGAAGCGCTGACCTGCGCTGAACACGGCCTCGTTCGCCTCGCCATCGACGTTGACACCGGCAAAGGCTGGCCAGTTATAGAAGCTTGCCGCCGTATCCAGCCGGGTGCGGGTGAAGGAATAACTCGCCGTTGCGAAGAAATGCCGGTTCGGCTGGAAGTTCAGCTCGGCCTCGACACCCGCGATATGGGCATAGGACTCTGCCAGGCCGCCTTGTCCGGTCGGGATCGATCGGGTCTGGCTGTAGATCGCGGTCGACATGAACAGCGACTTGTTCAGCAGGTTGAACTTCATTCCGGCCTCATAGAGGCGCGTTGTCTGGTGCAACTGATGGCTGGCTGACAGGCCATAGGTGCTGATGCCGCCGTCATTTGCGATCGGGTCGACATATTGGGCGTAGTTATAAGTGAAATACGCCATGCCCCAATCCGCGAAATCATAGGACGGGCTGATATTGACGTTGGCCAGACCGTAGCTATCAGTCTCCATAGCCTGCGGCCAGCCGTTCACGATATCCGGCGCGCCGGGGAAATTATCGGCTTCACGCAGCTTCACTACGTCGACACGGGCACCAGCCAGCAGGTGGAAGTTTTCGGCCAGAGTTGTCCGATGCTCGAAGAACACGGCGGCATCCGACAGATCCGACAGGCTAGAGGCATTCGGGAAAAACGCGTCGCGCGCCGGTGTACCATACTGAACCCGACCCATCGCGGAGGTGTAGGGGAAGCCGCCGCCGAAGCCGTAGCTGTCGAAGCCAGCGGCGGGACCGCCGCCAGTCGCCTGATAAGCCGACGGATAGACCCAGCTGCTCGGGCTCTGGGTCAGGTCGTAGATACCGACCGGCTCGTTCGGATAGCCCTGGATTTCGTTGATATGCGCCCAGCGATAGGTGAAGCCGACATTGACCTGGTTATCCAACTTGAAACTGTCGCCGAGTTTCAGGTCGTACTTGGTGGTGAGGTCGGTCTTGTCTTCGATCGAGAAGCACTGGTAGCAGCTATCGGCGTAGTAGGCCTGAACCTGATCGTCGCGATTTTCGTAATTGAAGAACAGGTTATTGGTCAGCGAGGTTGAGTCGTTGACCTGATAGGACTGCTGCACCTGGAAATTGTAGCGGAAGGCATGGGAGCTTGTACCCGGCGACTCGTCGATATTGACCCGTTGGCCGAGCGTCGTCGGGTTGCCAAGCGTCACATAGGTCAGGAAACCGTAAATCTGGTCGCCGGGAGCCGGGCCGCCGGTCAGATAGGTGCCGTTATTGATCAAGCCCTGGTTGACGCGGTTGACGCCGTCGAATTCGGTGAATTCGAATTGCGATGCCTCGCTGCTGACCGTCAGCGTATAGTTTTCGCTGCCGCGCCACTGAACGACGCCGTACACCGATTCCTGGTCGAAGCGCTTGCCATTGAAGAAACTGTCGCTTTGCTGGCCGGTATAGCTGACACGATAGGCCAGCGAATCGTTGATCGGGCCGCCGAAATCAGCATACCAGCGCCTGCCGTCAATCGTGTCAAAGTCAGTGGTGGCGCTACCCTTGAACGTATCCCAATACGGCATCTTGGTGCCGATGACGATCGAGCCGCCGACGCCCGCACCCGGGCCCATCTGCACGCTGGCCGGGCCTTTGACGATGTCGATCGTATCGAAACTGTTGAAGCTCAAGGGCGCGCCGTACCCGTTGGCGGTGAAGCTGTCGCGCATGCCGTTGAAGAAGACGTCGCCCAATTGTCCGCGGATACGCGGCACGTTCGGCACGCCGAACGCGGCGTCGGAATAGCTGGATGAGGTCAGATAGGAAAATGCGTGGGGGTCTTGAACGTTGACCGCCTCAAGCTGCGCCGCCGTCAGCAACGTATTGTTGCGCGGCGTATCCATCACGCCGAGATCAAGACCGTAAATCGAGGTCGTGGACTGCGTCGTCGGCAGCACGCTTTCGCTCGTCGGCACCGCCGTGATGGTGATCTCGCCGACCGATGACGCTGCGTTCTGCGCCGCTGCGACATTGATGAACGCTGTGCTGCTAAGAAGCAAAGCGCTCAATGAAAGATAAGATTTGCGCCCCAATTCGCTCTTCCTTCTGCTGATCTGCCCACCGTTTAGGCTGGTGCAGACGACCCCATAAAACTGCCTATATGCACAGCAATTTATGGGCCATCGCCGCAGTGCGGTAGTGAATTACGCGGCCTTCCCCACTTTCTGCAACAGCGCGATAAATTCGCAACGGGTGGGGTGCCGGGAGAGTGGCGGAGATTCGGGCAACGCCGCGGCCCGGTGCCGATAAACCGCGCAAACTTGGCTCAATATCATTCGTAGGCGAACGAATTTGTGGAAGCCACGCAGCCCCTCAATCGCAACGTGTTCCGGCGATCTCAGCATCAGCGTGGCGTCCAGCCGCCCTGTAGCGCCCAGGGCTGGTCACTAGTATTTGAGTAGACCAGCCGCGCCGGAAGATCGGCCTGCGGTTTTGAGTCGTTCCAGGTGGTGTATTTGAGTTCGACTTCGTCATTGCTGTTCCAGCCGGTGAATTCATATCCGACGAACTCGATCGGCGGGCTCTCCCATTCAAGGATCGGCATCGCGTCGGTCAAGCGCCAAACCTGAATGACATAGGGGCGCTCGTTCGATGCCTCCACGGTGACGAACCGATGGCCATCTGGCGAGAAATGCGGCTCGCCCTCAACGCGCACGGACTGGCCGTTCCGCTGATTGATCCAGCTGAAACTCGCACCTTCTAAGTAGCTGGTCTTGACGATGAAGGCGTGGCGGTCCGGCAGATAGGCGAAGAGCGCGTGACGTTCGCATCGATTTTCGTCAGCGCTCTCGCCGTCCGCGCCGCATGTCTCCTGGTCGATCAGGGTCTGGGACGTACCATCGGCGCTGTGAAACAGCAGCATGGGGCCGTTGCGCTGAACCTGGCCGTCGGTTGCCGCGATGACGGCTGATTCGGCGGTGTAGTCTGGTCGCTGGGCGCAAGCGGCGATGGCGGCGGCGAAGAGCATCGCCGTCGCGGCGATAATCGAGGCTAGAGGCCGATGCAGCGTTCGCATGAATGATGGCCTAACGTCTGAGTCCTGTTAGACGTTAGGCCATTGCGTAGCCGGCTGGAAGTGCCGGGGCAGGTTACGATCTCGCTGTTACACCGGACCCGCGAAGACAGGCGTCGCGACCCGCTCCAGGGCTGCCTTCAGCCGCTCGGAGGCGAACAGCGAGTTGGTGATCGACGCGATGCATTCCCTGGTCATGCTCGGATCGCGATAGACGGCTTGCTGACCGAGTGCCGCGTCGGCCCGGTGGCGCAAAATCGCGAGCGTGGCGACAGCCTGATCCAGTTCCGCGATCGCGGTTCGTCCGGCGCGCATTTCCGACAAGGCTGCGACGCTCTCGGCCTGGTGCAGACCAAGGCCGAGCTTCTGGTCATTGGCCTGACGCAGCGTCGCCAGCGTCGCGGTCATCTCAGGCGAAATCGGCTGCGCCGAGATCAAAGCCGCAGCAGTCAGATCGCGTTCTTGCATCAGCCCTTCTGCGGCGGATGTCAGCGCGTCGGCAGTTTGGCCGGCGGACAGGAAAGGGGTGGCGTTTTGGTGCGGCGCCCAGGCGTCACGGGTCGCTGCGGCTTTTTCGAAACCCATGAGAGCCAAGAACAAGCCCAGCATGGCCACCATCGGGATACTGATATTCATGACGCGCTCCTTGACGGGTGCCGGGCACCCAAGCTCGATTGTTAACTCTTGTTTTTGCGAGCCGGTAGGAACGGTCTTGGGTGAGGTCCCTAGGGGCAGGAAGGCTTTCGGTCCTTCGCTGCCTGAATGGGAGTGCGGTGAAGACGAGGCCTTGTCTCTATATGCCAAGATCTATGCATATTTGTCCAGTTATATGTAATATAGTATATATCATATAGAGCGTAGCGACGAACGGTGCGGCGGACCTCCACCTCGCCTTGCCCACCCCGCCACAGGGCAGGCGGAGGTCGCGAATTCAATGACAGAAATTAGCAAAAATTAATAAAAACTATTATCGCATCGTGAACGTGCATCTATGATTATCTCATAACTCATTGATAAATCACGCACTCGACGCGTGGCACGCCCCTTGCCATTAGAGCGTCGTACTCAACCGAGTGCGTGCAAGGAGCAAAGAAAATGACCGTACATGCTTTCGATTCATCCGATAGCGCCTTTAGACCGCAATGGCGCTTCTCGCCGCACGGCTTCGCACAATCAGCCTTGAGGGCCGCTGCCGGGTCGTGGGTTTTGGCCGCCATTATTGGTCAGGCCGTCTTCGTGCTGGTTGTTGCCTCGCTGCATTATGGAACCGAAGCAGCGCAAGGCGATTTGGCGACGCTGACGCGGGCATTGTCGCCGGGCTTCCTGATGGGCGCCAGCAAGGGTAATTTCGTCATCGCCGAATATGTCGCCCTGGCCGTTATCGGCGCTGCGGCCGGCATCGCACAGTTCCTGCCGCGGGTGCAGAACCACGCGCCCTATCATCGTCTGGCGCAGCGTCTGTTCGTCGTCACCAACGGCGTGTGGCTGTTCCAGCTCGGCCTGTTCATCGCCATGCTGTACACGGGCAGCGCTGCCGTCGATACGAGCGCGCTGGAGGTCTCGCTGGTCGCGGTCTTAAGCTTCGCCCAGTATTTCGTGCCGCTGGCGATGCTCGAGCTCTATGTCTTTGCCCGTGATGAAGCGAGTGCAGCCGCCCGCATCGCCATGGCGACCGGCCTAGTCATCCTGACCGACATGACGATCTTCGGCATCTTTGAGCTGGCCCGCTACGTAACGCTGCCTGGCCTGTTCAGCTGAACCAAGTTGGGGGCGGGTCTTTGAAACGATCCGCCCTCCCAACCTTCCGCCTCAATGCGACTGAGCCGTCACGAAATCCTCGAGGACGGCTTTGCGCATGAGATCGGGCGGCAGCAAGCCCTGGCTCAGAATGAAATCGTGGAATTTCTTCTGATCGAACTTCGCCCCCAATTGGGATTCCACTTCCTTCCGCAAGGCCAGCAGCTTGGTGTAGCCGTAGAAATAGCTGTTGGCCTGGCCCGGTGCGCGATAGGTAAAGCGCTCGACCTCTTCCTTGGCGAAGGCATGGCTCAACGCGACATCATATTCCAGGATGTAGTATGCCTGATCGGGCGTCACCTTGCCGCTCTGCAACTCGGGATCGAGGAAGGCGCGGGCGGCGCGCAGCAGGCGGAGCTGCAGGGTCATCAACTGACCCTCCGTCGGCTCAAACGGCTGCATGATATATTCTGAATAAAGCCCCCAGCCCTCGGCATTGGTCGAGTTGAAGGCGTAAAGCGCCCGCGCGAGGCTGACGCCGTGCTCGACCATCGAATCGAATTGCAACTCATGCCCCGGCCGCGCCTCATGCGCGATCAGCGTCCACGTGACGGCATCAAACGTGAAATCGTCATACTCGTCGCCCGAGCCGCCGGTCGCCGACGGGATCTTCAGCGGTAGGACGAACTCGCCGCGCTGACCGGTATTATGCAGCAAGGCTGGCGGCGTCATATGCGGGGCTGGCTGCTGCGCCGTCTCGGCGGCTGATGCCAGGCGGATCACCGCCGGACGATCGGGCAGGGTCACCAGTTTCTCGTCGGCGATGATCCGCTCGATCTCATGCAGCCTGGTCTCAAAGAACGGCAGGATCGCATCGCCGGTGATCTGCTTCTTTTTCAGCTCGGCAATCACCTGGCGATAATCAGCCGATGGCAGACCCTTCTCCTTGGCGATTTCGGCCGCCAGCGGCTTCATTTCGGCCTGATACTGCGTGAACGCCTCATGCGCCATGCGGGCGATATCGTCCGGCGGAATATCGATGCCATAGCCTTCGAAGGCGAGCGCGTATTGTTCGGGCGGCATGCGGAAATCGGTACGCGCCTTGGGCAGGATCGTGGCCCGCACCCAATCGTCATATTGGGTCAGCTCGTCCTTCAACCGGGCAAACGGCTTCTCCCAACCGGTGATTTTGTATTTCTGGAACAGCGTCGGGATCGCTTCCAGATAGCTCGCATTGCGGCCGAGTTCCGACTCGATCTCTCCCTTGGAGGGGTAGAATACGCCGGGCTTAGCCAATTGCTCGTTCACGCGCTGCTTCACGATTTCGGTGAAGGCGACGCTGCCCTTGTCGATACCGGCATATTTGCTGAGGCGGATCAGAGCGGCCGGACGCCGTTCGGCGGCCACTTGATCGTCGAGCAATCCGCGCAACCCGCTGAAAATCACCTTGCTCGCATTGATGAACGGAACCTGATGCGCGCGGTCGTAATCTTCCCGCCGGAAGTTCAGATCGAAGGTCTTGAACAGGATCGCCAGATCTTCCTGGACGTTCTTGTCGGTCACGGTTTTCTGCGCCGTCTTCAGCGTCGCCAGCACGGCCAGGAACTCCTTGCGCTCCGCTAATTCATCGGCGAGCGTCGGGCTGCTGACATTGGGGTCGAACTTGGCGACGCCTTGCTTGCTGCCGGTTTCCGGATTGTGCTTGAACTCGACATCGAGCAGTTTCTGGGTAAAGGCGTTGCTTTGCGCAACCCATGCGGGCGTGGCGGCCAGGACGCCGGAACTGGCCAAACCGATCGACAGTACTCCCAAGACAACAGCCTTGCTGCGCAAGCCCATTTCCGCCCCCTTATTTGATCATTCTATAATGCCGGCCGCTAATCCCGCGCCGAGGCGGCGGCCTGATCATCCCAATGCGCCCGGTCATAGGTGCTGAGCTTGTTCCAGTCGATCAGGCCCTTGACCGAATTCACATAATCCATGCCGCGTTCGGAATAGCGCTGAATGTAGCCGACCAGGGTCTGGCCCTCAATCAGCCGGCCGGCGGCGCGCATGCGGGCGCGCTCGGCACGGAACTCGCCATAGGCGTTGTGCGAATTCAGATTGCCGATATAGGCCGCGACCGCCGATGTCGCGTCCTCGAAATGGGCCAGACGGCGTTCGACCATCTGGCCGAACAGCGAGCGCGGGGCGGCATGCGGCTCCTTCAGCGCACCCCAGCCGCTTTCCTGCGCCGCCTGAGCGATCGCAAGCGATGGCGGCACCACATCGACCCGGCGCAACAACTCGTCGAGGCCACCTTGCGGTGCGTGATATTCCTCGCGCAGCCTTGCCAGGAACTGCGCATCCTCATTGCTCAAGGCGCGCATTGCCTTGGTATCGGCGGCCAGATGAAGCAGCCGCTCGCGATCGGCCAGGATCCGACTGTTCGCCTCGTTGATCAGCGGCATCAGCGCATTGACGAACTGATCCTTTTGCGGATCGGCGGCCAGCGGATCGGGCGGCGGCTTCGCCAGATGACTGATCACCGGGGGCAGCGCCACGACCGGGGCGTTCGGATCGGGCCGTTCCCAGCTACCCTCCAGGCTGACCAGCATCAGCGCCTCGGTCACATCCTCCTGATAGGCCATTTTCGGCTGATCGATGCGCGCGACGGCCACGTCTTCGTGTTTATTGAGAGCGGGCAGCGGTTCGGCGGGCGGTTGGATATCGATCACGGCCTGGGCCTGCGGCAGCGGAGCCGCCGCCAAGGCGAGCTGATCCGGCAAGCGGTCGGGCAGGGCCGGGTTGGCCGAACTATTCTCGACCGGTGTGGCCGACGCAACCGGCGCATCATCCGCCGGAAGCGGCACCAAATCGGCCACCACCTGTTCGGTGCCGCTTGGCAGTGCTGCGGCATAGGCCGCCGGCGCGGTGGCAAGCTTGGCCGCGTCGTCGAGCGGGGCCTGTTCCGGGCGGAGCTGTGGCGGCTCGGGCGGGTCATTGGCCGAGACGATCAGCGGCAAGGGTTCGGGCTTCTGCGCCGTATCGTGTTCGGGCAGGCGCAGCGCCATGGCGATCAGCGGTCCCTCGCCCGGCAGATCGGTCGGCTCGAGCGGCGGCGATTGCGGGGCGAGGCCGGCAAACAGCTCCGCCGCGCGCAAGGGGCCAGGCCCGGTGCCGGACAACAAGGCGACGCGGGAGACGGCGGCCTGCTTGGCCGGCGGATTGGCGGCGAGCATAACGACCAGCAATAATAGCCCGTCCAGCGCGAGCACGCCACCCAACCGGCGGAAATCACTGCCGGCATTCCGCTGAGCGGGAGGCCACGTCATTCCGGGATGGGGTTCATTGCTGGAGTTGCACGCCCGAGTTTTGGGTTTATCCGACCGCGCGCACCGAGACGACCTCGGGCACGTAATGTTTCAGCATGTTCTCGATACCCATCTTGAGCGTCGCGGTCGAGCTCGGACAGCCGGCGCAAGAGCCCTGAAGATGCAGCGAGACAACGCCCTTGTCGAAGGCGCGGAAGACGATATCGCCGCCATCCTGCGCCACGGCCGGACGCACGCGCGTTTCGATCAATTCCTTGATCTGGGCGACGATATCGGCGTCTTCGGGGGCAAAGCTTTCATCCTCGGCATCGGCTTCGTCGGACAGGACGGTGCCACCGGCGGTGAAATGATCCATGATGCGGCCGAGAAGCATGGGGCGCAGCGTCTGCCAGTCGGTCTCGTCATCCTTGGTGATCGAGATGAAATCGCTGCCGAGGAACACGCCCTCAACACCGTCGATTTCGAACAAGGCTGTCGCAAGCGGTGAGCGGCGGGCGGCTTCTTCGGTTTCGAAATGCGCCGTGCCGCTGGTCATAACCGCACGACCCGGCAGGAACTTAAGCGTTGCCGGGTTCGGCGTGATCTCTGTCTGAATGAACATCGCTGATCCCATAAGGGTAAGTTTGAAGTGACTTTAGCGGACAACTGGGCGCGATGCGACTCCTGATCAAGGCCCCAAAAATCAGGTCAGCGCCGCGAGTTGTCGGTCGGTTAGGGCGCCCGGCACGACGGTGATCGGCACACGCAGCCGCCCGGATAATTTGCCGGCCAGCAATCCCACCAGCGGCCCCGGCCCCTCCGGCCCCGTGCCGGCGCCCAGAACCACGACGGAAATCGACGCCTCATCCTCGATCAGGCGCAGCAACTCGTCGCGCACATCGCCTTCGCGCAAATAGATGAGCGGCGAAGAGCCGGACCATTCGACGACTTCGCGGCTGAGTTCGGCCAGCATCGCCTCCGCCGCCTCGCGCCGTTCGATCCGCATCAGATCCTCAACCGCGATCCAGGCCTGGCTGTCGGTCGGCTCGATCACATGCAGCAGGGCCACGCGCCCGCCGTGATGGCGCGCGCGCAGACAGGCGAAATGGAGGGCGACGCGCATCTCCTCGCTGTCATCGACGATGACCAGGAAGACACGCGATTCGTTGCCGGGATTGACCAGCGCCCGGTTGGCTGAGCCCGGTCCCGCTTTGCTCGGAGACTTGTCTGTCGGTGACGTCATCTAAGCCCGCCGTAAAGCCACGCTCGCACCCCAGCCGGCCAATGCCGCCAGAGCGACGGCAACGATGCCATAGGCGAGCTTTCGATGATAGGCGAAGTCGACGACCGTCGCACCGACCCCGACCGGGCTGACCAGCATCGGGATCGTCCCCTCCGCCACCAACTGGCTTTCCCGGAAGACATACAGCGTCACCAGGTAGGTGCCGGTCGGCACATCGGCCGGAAACACCAGGTTGGAGCGGAATAATCCATTGCCGAGGAAATTGATCCGCGCTGCCGGCTCTGGATACAGCCCGGCCTTGCGCTGTTGCGCCATCAGGGCCTCGAGGAACTCAACCCGCTCCTCCTCCGGCAGCGGCGTCAGGGGTGTGAGCGACAGGGTATCGACGCCGATATGGTGGTGGCCGAAGATTTCCGGCGCTGCGATTTCGCTCAAGGGCCGGCTGCTGACCACCTGATAGAAGGATGGCACGGCGGGAAACACGACGCGCTTGGTATTGAGCCAGATCCCGGCGATGCGTTCCTTGCGCCGGAGCGTCACCGGCTCGTCCGGCCCGCGCACCACCACCACGATATCGCTGCGCCCATCACCCAGTTTCGGGCTGACGGTGCCAAACAGCACGACCTCGGTCCCGGTGAACCCGGCGCTGATCGCGACCAGATGGCTGCTGAGATCGGCGGTGACGGCCTGTGCGGCGGCCAGACGCGGCACCATTATCATCATAAGGGCCAACAACCAGCGCCGCATCACCCATGCGCCCCGACGCTGAGCGAATACATATCCGCCGGCGTGCGAATCAATTGCGCCAGCAGCAGCAGGCAGACCGACAGAACCAGCAGCGCCAGCAGCGCGCGCAATTCATCGCCGCGCAGCTTGGAGCCGAACCTCGTGCCGATCTGCGCCCCGAACACGCCGCCGACCAGCAGCAGCAGGCTGAGCAATATGTCGACGGTCTGCGTCGTGATCGCCTGCAGGATGGTGACGCTGGCCGTGACGAAGACGATCTGGAAGAGGCTTGTGCCAATCACTACGGCCGTCGGCATGCCCACGATATAGATCATCGCCGGCACCATGAAGAACCCGCCGCCCACCCCCATGATCGCGACAATGAACCCGCCGAGCACACCGATGGTGAACGGCGTGATCGCGCTGATATACAGCCTCGATTTCGGAAACCGCATCTTCAGCGGCAGACGGTGCAGCCAGTAATGCTGATGCAGCCGGCGGCGCACCACGATATGACGCCGGCTGCGCAGGATGGAGCGCAGGGATTCGGCGAACATCAACGAACCGACAGCGCCCAGCACCACCACGTAGAGCAGCGAAATCACCAGATCGAGCTGCCCCAGTTTGCGCAGCAGGCCGAATATCCACACGCCGATGGTCGAGCCGACCAGACCGCCGCCGAGCAGCACCAGCCCCATGCGCACATCGATTGAGCCGCGCCGCCAATGGCTGATGGCGCCCGAGACCGAGGCGCCGACCAATTGGTTCGCCTGGGTGCCGACCGCAACGGCCGAGGGCACGCCCATGAAAATCAGCAGCGGCGTCATCAAAAACCCGCCGCCCACGCCGAACAACCCGCTCAAGAACCCGACAGCGGAGCCCAGGATCATCACCACCAAGATGTTGACCGAGACGCCAGCGATCGGCAGGTAAATCGACATGAACCCTTATACCACAGCCTGTAGCTGTTGGATCACAGTTTGGCGCGTGGATGGGCGGCCCGATGGATTTTCATGAGATGGCTCGAATCGACCGCCGTATAGCGCTGCGTGGTCGATAAGGACGCGTGGCCGAGCAGTTCCTGGATGGTCCGAAGATCGCCGCCGCCGGCCAGCAGATGCGTGGCAAAACTGTGCCTAAGCGCGTGCGGCGTCGCGGTTTCGGGCAGGCCCAAGGCGCCGCGCAGCCGGCGCACCTGGCGCTGCACCACGCCGGGATTGAGGCGCTTGCCGCGTGCGCCGACGAAAAGCGGCTGTTTTGGCGCCAGCACAAAGGGACAGGCGGCGAGGTAATCCTCGATCGCCTCGACCACCACCGGCAGCACCGGCACCATGCGCTGCTTATTGCCCTTGCCGGTGATCACCATGGCGTCGCCCCGTGGCGCCTGTTCGCGGTTGAGCGCCAGCGCCTCCCCCAAACGCAAGCCGCAGCCATAGAGCAAGGTGAGGAGGGCTAAGTCGCGCTTGCCGAGCCAGGGATGCAGCGCCAGATCCTCGATCGCGGTCAGGCTTTCCGCCGCCTCGTCCAGCGTCAGCGCCTTCGGTATCGAGCGCGGCACGCGCGGCGTCTTGATGCCGGCCAAGGCTGAGTTGGCGCCAAGCCCCTGCCGGTCGAGATAGCGGAAGAAACTGCGCACCGCCGACAGGCCTCTTGCCATCGAACTGCGCGCCAAACCTTCGCCAGCCCGTTCCGCCAGATAGGCGCGGAAATCGGTCAGGCGCAATTCGATGAGATCGGCCAGGCTCGGCAATTGCCCCTGATGATCCGCGACGAAGCGCAAGAAGCGGTCGAGATCGTGGCGATAGGCGTCGATCGTATGCGGGGAATCACGCTTCTCATGGGCCAGCCAGTCGAGAAAACGGACAACGATTTGGCCAAGCGCCGGATCGGCGGCGAACCCTATTCCGGCAGGTCCAGCCATGCCCGGATGCTGTATTCGATGACATGGGCGAGGAAGCTCAGAAGCTCCGTCCCCTGACCCGGATGGAAGACGCCCGGCCGTCTGGCCCCCAGCGCCAGCAACCCGATCGGCGCTGCCGAACTGACATTGAGGCGGACCAGCGCATCCGACCGCACCAGCCCGGCGGCGGCCGAGCCGAATAACGCCGGATCGCCGCTGACATCGGCGCGCAGCAGCACCGCCTTGTTTTCACCCAGCAGATCGTCGACCGCACCCGGCTCCAGCAATTGCACGCCATTGCCGCTGGATGACAGGTGATCGGCACCACCATGCGAGGTCTCGACGCACAGACCCACCGCATCGATATCGAGCAACAGCGTCATCTCGTCGGTCACGACCGAGATCAGATGTTCGAAGGTGGTGGCGCTGAGCAGCGCCAACACGGCGGCATGCACCTTGGCCTGGCTGCCCAGATTGTTGCGGCTGGTTGCGATCAGCTTGCGCTGGTTCAGTTTCAGGCGCGCAACATCGGCGCGCAGACGATCCACCATGAAGCGCTGCAGATCGATCACGCCCTCGCCCAATTCGCGTTCGGGCGGGGTCAGGACTGCGACCAGATCGGGACGGGCGGACAGAAAATCGGGGTGGCGGCGGAGGTAAGCAGCTACCGCCGAGGCGCTTGGTTCGTCGATGTCGCCCGCAAAGCCGCCTTTTGCCTCGGCACTGGGATTGCGCTCAGAGGCTTCGCTGCTTGGGGGCTTTCCGGTCGGGTGTTGGGCCATGACTATCCGTGTTGCTTCAGCTCGTTCCCCTGGACACCACCATGCACTGGCTCGCCGCGTCTGGCGACCAAAACTTCGCTTAATTGCACGAGCATTATTGTATAGCTCTTGCGCATGTTACCGTTCTGCCTCAGTTCCACAGCATGACCCCCGAAAAACCAGAGGCAAACACAAAGCAAAATCCAGCGCGCGTTGCCGTGCTGCTGCCGTTGCCGCTATCGGGCGCCTATGACTACGCCGTGCCGACCGGTATGGATGCGAAACCGGGCGATTTCGTGGCGGTGCCGCTGGGTAAGCGTGTGATGGCGGGCGTCGTCTGGGATATCGGCGCGGACGCGGATGTGGCGGCTGAAAAGCTGCGTCCGATTGAGGGTTTTCTAGACACGCCACCCATGCCGCTCGAATTGCGTCGTTTCGTGGACTGGGTTGCAGCCTATACCATGACGCCGCCAGGTGCTGTGCTGCGCATGGCGATGAGCGTCTCGGCCGCCCTCCTGCCGCCGGCTCCTGCCACAGCGTTGCGTCTCGCCGACCAATTGCCCGAGGGCTTGCGGATCACGCCGCCCCGCCGCCGCGTGCTCGACCTGCTGGCGGACGGGCGGAGCTGGCTGGCCGGCGATCTGGCGCTAGAAGCCGGCGTTTCGTCCGCGGTCATACGCGGACTGGCCGATCTCGGTGCGCTGGTGCCGGTCATCCTGCCGGAATTTGGCGCGATGGAGCCAAACCCAGCGCGGGAACCAGCAGAGCTTTCAGGCGATCAGCGTGACGTCGCCGAAACGCTGGCCCAGCTGGTTCATCAGGGCGGGTTTTCCGTCTCCCTGCTGGACGGCGTGACCGGGGCCGGCAAGACGGAGGTTTATTTCGCCGCAATCGAGGCGGCCCTCGCCCAGGGAAAGCGTTGCCTGGTGCTGCTGCCGGAAATCGCCCTGTCCGGGCAATGGCTCGACCGGTTCCGCCAGCGTTTTGGCGCAAGTGCAGTGTTATGGCATTCGGAATTGCGCGGCAGCGAGCGGGTGCGCAGCTGGCGGCGGATCGCGCGCGGCCTGGCGCCGGTCGTGGTCGGTGCCCGTTCCGCCCTGTTCCTGCCGCTCGGCGATCTCGGCCTGATCGTGGTCGATGAGGAACACGAGGCATCCTTCAAGCAGGAAGACGGCGTGCTGTATCACGCCCGCGACATGGCGGTGGTGCGTGCGCAGATCGCGGCAGCACCGATCGTGCTGGTTTCGGCCACGCCATCGCTCGAAACCCTGACCAATGCCGAACAGGGGCGCTATCGCCCCCTGCATCTGCCGGACCGGCATGCCGGGGCCGCCCTGCCAAGCGTCAGCGCGATCGATATCCGCAAAACACCGCCGGCACGCGGCAGCTGGATTTCGCCACCCTTGCGCGCCGCCCTTGCCGAAACCCTGGAAAAGGGCGACCAGGCGATGCTGTTTCTCAATCGCCGGGGCTATGCGCCGCTGACCTTGTGCCGCGCTTGCGGACACCGGATGCAATGCCCGAACTGCACGGCCTGGCTGGTCGAGCATCGGCTGCTCGGCCGGCTGATCTGCCATCATTGCGGTTATGGCCGGAAAATCCCTCAGACCTGCCCGCAATGCGAAGCAACCGATAGTCTGATCGCCTGTGGCCCCGGTGTGGAACGGCTGGCGGAGGAAGCCGCCGCTCTGTTCCCGGACATTCGCCAGGCGGTCATGGCGAGCGACCAGTTGCACGGCGCTGAAGCCGCTGCCGAGATGATCCGGCGCATGGCGGCGCATGAAATTGACCTGCTGATCGGCACGCAGATGATCGCCAAGGGCCATCATTTCCCCGGCCTTACGCTCGTTGGCGTGGTTGATGCCGATTTGGGATTGGGCGGCGGCGATCTGCGCGCCGGCGAGCGCACCTATCAATTGCTGCATCAGGTGGCGGGCCGCGCCGGCCGCGCGGAGCGGCCGGGCCGCGTTATGCTGCAAACCGCCATGCCGGATCATCCGGTGATCGCCGCCTTGGTCGCCGGCGATCGCGACCGCTTCATCGCGGCTGAAAGTGCCGAGCGTGAAGCCCATGGCATGCCGCCCTTTGGCCGGCTGGCGGCGTTGATCGTGTCGTCGCCATCGGCCGATCTGGCGCAGCGCACAGCGAGAGCCTTGGCGCGGTCGGCGCCGCGCGTGGACGGATTGACCGTACTCGGCCCCGCCCCGGCACCGCTTGCCTTGCTGCGCGGCCGGCATCGTTATCGGTTGCTGGTCAAGGCAAGGCGCGACCTCGCCTTGCAGAAATATCTGCGCCACTGGCTGGAAGCGACGGATATTCCAAACGCCGTGCGGGTTATCATCGATATCGATCCGCAGAGCTTTCTGTGAGAGGGCGACGGGAAATGGACCGCGAGACCTATCTGAATGAAATCAAAGCCGCCTATGAGGGCGAGATCTGGGGCGAGGCCTTCTTCAAGACGCTGGCGACGCATGACCGCGTCGACGAACACCGCCGCCGCTTGCTGCTGCTCGCCCAATTGGAGATCGAGACCGGCAACGCGATGAAGGAGTTGGTCGACCGGCTGGGGCTCGACGCCATGCCCGATCCGAACTACGGCGCGAACCGAGCAGCCCCCTGGTCGACGCTCGATTGGGCCCCGATGATGGAGAAATTGGCGTCTCTGCTGATACCCTATATCGCGCGCTACGACGCGCTGGCCGCAGCAGCCGCACCTGAGGACAGCGCGGCGCTAGAGCGCCTCGCCGCGCATGAACACGCCCTCCTGGTCTTCGCCCGTCATGAGGCGGCGCAGGAGCCTGAGCATTCGCTCGATGCGGTGATGGCGCTGTTGGAAGGGTAGAGGACTATCCTTGCCGTAAGAGCCGCCGACCCGTATCTTTGAGGTATTGGAGAGGAACATGAGCAAGTCTGTACTTCCAGATTCCACCCCGGCGATAAATGCCACGGTCGTCGAGGATTTGACTGAATTGGAGGCGACGCTCGCAGCCGGATTAGACGATATCGACGCCGGCCGAATTGTGTCGGCTGATGAATCGCGCCGCGAGGTCGAAGCTCTTCTGGCGAAATACGAGACACTAAAGACCGTTCGCCAATAAATCGGCCGGTGCGGCGCTGTGTACACGCTTTCCCGGCGCGCTCAGCAAGATCGAATAAGGCTCATCGAAGACCTTGCGGCCGATCGTAACGCTGGTGTTGCCGTCGCGCGCTATGTCGATGGGATCATCGAGGACTATTTACTCCGAATAGCTGCCAAGCTTATCCCAGGGCATCCCCGGCAAGACATCAAGATCAGGCGATCGCTGCTTTTTTGCACCGCAGAGCCGACGAAATATGTCATCGCCTTCGATCCCGAGAGCCGCAAGATTGTTAGAATTCTCCACGGACGCCGTGAGCTTGCCAGGATAATAAGGGATTGATAGCGATCATCAGGGGCCTGACCTTCCCCTCTCTGCGCCATTCGGGCGGAGAGGAGCCACGACAGCGACCCCACCCCCAGCGTCACAATGTCTCGCCCCGCGAAGTCCAGGCAAATCGCGGGTTTCGAGTCTGGGAGCGTCGTTGCGTCCCCCCGATCGTTATGGTACCAAGACGCCGCTTCCGGGGTGCCTGAACAAGGCGCCCCTTATATCAATTTCAGCCGAGCCTTCGGTCAGGCAATAACCGAAGGCCTTCAAAAATGGGCGGGAACGACATCGTGGCGACATCTACGCCGGGCCATGACGGACTGGCCGCACGCTATGCGTCGGCACTGTATGATTTGGCCGACGAGGGCCATAAGCTGGACGACGTTGCGGGCGATCTGAAGCAATTGGCGGCGCTGATCGACGAAGTGCCAGATCTGAAGCGCATGATCCTGAGCCCGGTTTTGTCGCGCGATGCGCAGTCAAACGCCATCGAAGCCGTGCTGGTCAAGATAGAGACCGGCGAGCTGGTGCGCCGCTTCATTGGCGTGGTCGCGCAGAACCGCCGCTTGGCCGATCTGCCGGCGATCATCAAAGCCTATCTGGCGGAACTGGCCGGGCGGCGCGGCGAGATTCAGGCGGAGATCATCTCGGCCACCAAGCTGACCCAAAAACAGTCTGACGCTGTGCTCACACAGCTGCGCGCCAAACTGGGCGCCAAAGTCGTTGCCGACCAGAAGGTCGATAGCAGTTTGATCGGCGGGTTGATCGTTCAGATCGGCTCGACGCTCATTGATAATTCATTGAAGTCCAAGCTTGCCCGTCTGCAGCTTGTCATGAAGGGGATTGGTTGATGGAAATCCGGGCTGCCGAAATTTCGGCCATCCTGAAGCAACAGATCGCCAATTTCGGCACGGGTGCCGAAGTCGCGGAAGTTGGACAGGTTTTGTCGGTCGGTGACGGCATTGCGCGCGTTTACGGGCTCGACAATGTTCAGGCATCAGAGATGGTGACCTTCCCGAACGGCGTTCGCGGCATGGCGCTCAATCTCGAAACCGACAATGTCGGCGTCGTGATCCTGGGCGACGACAGCAAGATCCGCGAAGGCGACACCGTCAAACGTACGTCCGAGATCATGGACGTGCCGGTCGGCCGTGGCCTGCTCGGCCGCGTCGTCGACGCGCTGGGCAACCCGATCGACGGCAAGGGCGATCTGACCGACGTCAAGCGCACCCGCCTGGAAGTGAAGGCGCCCGGCATCATCGCGCGCAAATCCGTGCATGAGCCGATGCAGACCGGCCTCAAGGCCATCGACAGCCTGGTGCCAATCGGGCGCGGCCAGCGTGAGCTGATCATCGTCGACCGCCAGACCGGCAATACCGCCGTCGCGATCGACACGATCCTGAACCAGAAGGCGATCAACGACGTCTCCGCCGATAAGGACAAGCTCTACTGTATCTATGTCGCGACCGGGCAGAAGCGCTCGACCGTCGCCCAGATCGTGAAGACGCTGCAGGATTACGGCGCGCTCGACTACACGATCATCGTCGCCTCGACCGCGTCGGAGCCGGCGCCGTTACAGTATCTGGCCCCCTATGCGGGTTGCGCGATGGGCGAGTTCTTCCGCGATAACGGCATGCACGCGCTCATCATTTATGATGATCTGTCGAAGCAGGCCGTGGCCTATCGCCAGATGTCGCTGCTGCTGCGCCGTCCGCCTGGCCGCGAAGCGTATCCCGGCGACGTGTTCTATCTGCATTCCCGCCTGCTCGAGCGTTCCGCCAAGCTCAACGACCAGCTGGGCTCGGGCTCGCTGACGGCGCTGCCGATCATCGAAACACAGGCCAACGACGTGT
>CAIZEE010000376.1 GCA_903931835.1 uncultured Elstera sp. | reverse complement strand
GTGTCTGCGCCGCCCGCGCCTCCAACGAGGGAAACGGTCTTTGCCGATCCAATCAAGGTGTCGCCGCCAAAGCTGGATCCGATGAGTTCTGAGACAATGCCCTTGATAAGGTCGGTACCTTGACCGGTGATCGATGCGACTGCACCCGCGCCCGATACGGTTTGTGACAGGTTGACCAGCACCGAGCTCGTGCTGTCATTGGCGAAACTCAAGCTATTGAAAGAAGAGCCGAGCGTTGAAAATCCAATGGTTTCGTTGCCTGACCCCACCAGGACAATATCATTCGGTACGGCGCCCGCGCCCGTTCCCGCAGACAAGTCGATAATGTCAGAGCCACTCCCGCCTATGATCAGATTCTGGCTGGAGCCACCGATTATTGAGACATTGGCTTGGCCCGCAGCGCTGATCGTATCGCTACTGCCGCCCCCAATCAGCGTGTCCGAACCGGCTGAACTGGCCACCAAAACATTGAAATTCTCGTCGGTGAAGCTGTAGGCGGCCCCATTGACGGTCATATTGACCGAACCACCGAGGTTGGCGATCACGGTTTCTGGTGATTTTCCAACGAAGGACAAGGTGTTTACCGCGCCGAGCACGGTGGGTCCGACCAGATTCGAAATCAGGCCTCCGGTCACCGAGGCGCTGAATTGGGCGCTCGCAACGCCACCGGTAATGGTCTCGGCGCCTGCGCCAATCTGCGCCGACGCACCTCCGGCAAGGCGCGTTAGGTCGAGAATATCACCCTGCCCTGGCGTCCAACTGGGGCCGCTGGTCAGCAAGATTTGTTCGGTTCCACCCTCCGGTGAAAGGACGAGGTCGGTGGACGCGCCCAAGGTTAACAGGTCGCTGCCGTCCCCGAGCGTCAGCACGTAAAGTCCGCCATTTAAAGAACTCGGCGGCGCGGCTCCCGTGATGAAGGTGTCGTCGCCAAATGGCGTGCCGACGAAATTATAAAAGCCCGATACACTGTCCAGGCTTCCCAAACCTTGCAGTGTTCCGCTTGTCAGATCGATTAGCACACCAGAGGAGGCGCTATCTGCCGCAAGACTTAAAGTATCGTTTCCGACCGCACTCCCCGTTAGGGTTGCAAGTTGGCCCGTCAGTTCGCCGGAGGCCGAAAAGATGTCCCCACCGTAGGCGCTACCGATTAAGCTCTGAATATCGGACGCAACGACGAAACCATAGCCCTGCGTCCCCCCTCCATCGACGACGATCGCGCTCTGCGCAAACCCAGCATCGCCTCCATTGAGGGACACGCTCAAGGATTTCGCGAGATCGTGGACAAAGGTGAGTGTGTTAATGGCGGTCGTGTTGCCAATTATCGATTCCGCGTGGGCTGAGCTTCCGCCGCCGCCGCCATCAAACGTGTCGCCCAAGGTCGCCTGAGCACCCGCCGCAAGCAGGATGTAGCCCTGGGTCCCGATGATATAGTCACCGCCAACCGCACTGCCCTTGAATTCCTGGAATGTTGATTTCCGCTGAGATCTGACCCGGGAAGGCCAGAATTTTCCATCGAGAAGTGACCCATGTTTCACCGTTCCTCGGCTTGCAGAGCTGGGGGTCATGGAGTGATCGACATGGACTTATTGAGCGTCATTCGACGCTGGGCATTTCGGGATCAGCTGCCTATCCGGGAGATCTGCCGCCGCACGGGGCTGTCCCGGAACACCATCAGAAAATACCTCCGTTCAGAGGAGGTCACCCCTCAGTTCAAGACGCCGGAACGGCCAAGTAGGCTGGACCCATTCGCCGAGAAGCTTTCCGGCTGGTTGAGATCGGAAGCCCGTAAATCCCGCAAGCAGAAGCGCACGGTGAAGCAGCTTCACGCTGATCTCGTCGCCTTAGGTTACGAAGGATCGTACGGACGGGTTGCGGCCTTTGTCCGCGATTGGAAGTTGGCGCGTCAGTTCGAGCAGCAAACCAGCGGTCGGGGGACGTTCGTTCCCCTGGCTTTCCAGCCGGGCGAAGCCTTCCAGTTCGACTGGAGCGAGGACTGGGCGATCCTGGGCGGCGTGCGCACGAAGCTGCAGGTGGCGCACACCAAGCTCTCGCACAGCAAAGCCTTTATCCAGCGGGCCTATCCGCTGCAGACCCATGAGATGCTGTTCGACGCGCACGTCCACGCCTTCCGGGTTCTGGGCGGGGTTCCGCAACGCGGGATCTACGACAACATGAAAACCGCCGTTGACCGGGTCGGCCGGGGCAAGGAACGGCAGGTCAACGCCCGGTTCACCGCCATGGCCAGCCACTATCTGTTCGAGTCGACCTTCTGCAACCCGGCCTCAGGCTGGGAGAAGGGACAGGTAGAGAAAGACGTTCAGGACGGGCGTCATCGGTTCTGGATTCCGACACCCGAGGCACCCGATCTGGCGACCTTGAATGCACAGCTGGAAGCGCACTGCCTCAGCCAGTGGCGTGAGATTCCCCATGGCGTCCTGCCCGGCGTCATCGCTGACGTGTGGTCCGAGGAGCAAGCGCTGCTGATGCAGCCCTCGCGTCCATTCGACGGCTTCATCGAACACACAAAGCGGGTGACGCCGACCTGCCTGGTTCACTTCGAGCGCAATCGCTACAGCGTTCCGTCCTCCTTCGCCAACCGGCCGGTCAGCGTCCGGGTCTATCCGGACAAGATCGTGGTCGCCGCGGAGGGGCGCGTGCTGTGCGAGCATGGCCGCATCATTGAGCGCAGTCACGGAGTGCCCGGGCACACGGTCTATGACTGGCGCCACTATCTGGCGGTCGTGCAGCGAAAGCCTGGCGCTCTGCGCAACGGCGCGCCCTTCGTGGAAATGCCGGAGGCCTTCAGGGTCTTGCAGGCTCATCTCCTGAAGCGCCCGGGCGGCGACAGGGAAATGGTGGAAATCT
>CAIZEE010000375.1 GCA_903931835.1 uncultured Elstera sp. | reverse complement strand
GGCATCGCCGCAATTTCCAATTCGCCCGATTATCTGATCGGCCTGATGAGCAAGATTGAAGACGCCGCCCATCGCCACGCCAATGACCGGGGTGCCGAAATCAGCGACGCCTATTGGGATTTCTTGGAAGAATGACAAAAACCGATAGCAGCGACAGCGAGGTAGCCGCCAACCCGCTTGATCGCGCCATCGACCATAAAGTGCGCCGTAAAGCGTTTTGGCGGTTCCTGACCTTTATCGGGCTTAGCGTCGGTCTGATCGTTGTTCTGATGACTCTGCTAAGCTTGCTCGGACAGGACGCCGAAATGTCCTTGAGCAATATCGCCATCGTTCAGGTCTCGACGGCCGCGATCATCGTGCTTGCAACCGGCATCATGGTTCGCGCTACGGGCGAGCCGGCGACCTATTTTGGCTGGGGCCAGTCGCGGAGGTTGCGTCAGTTCGGCATCGGTGCCGCGTCCGGCCTTGGACTGATGTCGCTGATGCTGGCGGTGATGATGGTGTTCGGCGGCATTAGTTTTAGCGCAGAAGCGCTAAATTTCGGCGATTTGCTCATCAACACCGCCGTTTTTGGCGCGATCTTCATTCTGACGGCGATAGCGGAGGAAGGATTGCTGCGTGGCTATGGCTTTGTCCAGCTTGCCCGCGCGCTGTCATTCTGGCCCGCCGCCATTCTATCGAGCGTCGTATTCGCCGCTCTTCATCTCGGCAATACTTCCGAGACGCCAATGGGTGTCGGCGCGGTTGTCGTTGTCGGGCTGGTGCTGGCCTATAGTTTTCGCCGCAGCGGCGCGTTGTGGTTTGCCTGGGGTTATCACGCCGCCTGGGATTTTGCCGAAAGTTTCATCTACGGCGTTCCCGATAGCGGGGTCGTCATGCCCGGCGCCCTGCTGCAACCAAGTTTTCACGGGGCGGATTGGCTGACCGGCGGTTCGGCAGGTCCAGAAGGCAGCCTGTTAGTTCTCCCAGCGCTGGCGCTGCTCGCGATCATTGCCCATGTCTCTATGAAGCCGACCACGACATAACGCACACAAACGGAGAGCATGCGATGGCTAGCGGATTTGTGGCGATCATTCTGATTTGCGCCAACACGTCGGCCGCTGCCGATTGTACCGAAGATAACGCGCTCGACGTCATGTCCATCGGCGCCGACAACGAACTGCAATGTACCCAAGGCTGGCAGGACCTCGTCGCCCGGTCGGCGTTCGGCAAGGATGTCGGAACGACCGCCTATATTCGCACCAAATG
This sequence comes from uncultured Elstera sp., assembly GCA_903931835.1. Taxonomy (GTDB): domain Bacteria; phylum Pseudomonadota; class Alphaproteobacteria; order Elsterales; family Elsteraceae; genus CAIZEE01. The sequence continues at coordinate 9,665 of CAIZEE010000375.1, read as the reverse complement.
CGTGCGCAATATCGATCCGCCAAAGCGCTAGTCGTCGTTAAACAGCAATCCCCGCTCCGCCGATATGGCGACGGTCTGACCGAGCTTGAGGCCGAGTTGATGGGCGATTTGGCGACTAAGCTCAACCTCGATGATCGTCAATCCCGGTCCTCGTTCGATTTCGAGCCGCACCATGGCGCCGATTTCAACGAGAAAGCGGATGCGGCCAGTGCCCGCCTCATCCGGCGTCAAAGCGATATCGTGCGGGCGGATATAGACCGAGGCTGCTTTGTCGGTCGAAGCAGCGCCATCAATATGGTTCAGGGCAATCCCTTGGGTTTCGCCCCGCGATAACCGATTGGCAGCGCCCATGAAGCCAAGGACGAAGGGATTAGCGGGAGCGTCATAAACATCCTGCGGCCTGCCGTCCTGCTCCACCCTGCCCCGATTCATCACTACTACCCGGTCGGCTAATTCCAGTGCTTCCTCCTGATCGTGGGTGACGAACACGGTGGCGAGGTTAAGCTCGTTGTGCAGGCGACGCAGCCAGCGGCGCAAATCCTTGCGCACGGTCGCGTCTAACGCGCCGAATGGCTCGTCGAGCAGCAGCACCGACGGGCCGACCGCAAGCGCTCTTGCCAAGGCGACGCGCTGACGTTGACCGCCCGATAACTGGTCGGGCTTGCGCTGATCCAGACCATCCAGTTGCATGCGGTTGAGCAGTGACGTCACCGTAGCCGCGATCTCCGCGCGCGCCGGGCGTTCGCGGCGGGATTTGACACGCAAACCGAAAGCGATGTTCTCGAAGACGCTCATATGACGGAACAGCGCGTAATTCTGAAACACGAAACCGACCCGCCGGTCGCGGACGCTGACTTGCGTCATGTCGTTGCCGTCGAACAACACCTGACCGCTATCCGGCTGGTCAAGGCCGGCGATGATTCTCAGCAGGCTTGTCTTACCCGAGCCGCTCGGCCCGAGAAGCGCCACCAACTCCCCGCGATCTACCTCAAGCGATACATTATCCAAAATTCGCGACGTGTTATGTCGCTTGGATAAATTAAGAAGCGAAAGTCTCATGCCGGGATATCCTGGTGGTCGCCCCGGCGGTAGTGATGCTCCATGACGGATCGCACCAGCAGGGTTACCAAAGCCAGCAGGGCTAAGAGCGAAGCGACCGCAAAGGCGCCGACTTGATTATAGTCGTTGTAAAGGATCTCGACCTGCAGCGGCATCGTATTGGTCAATCCGCGGATATGTCCCGACACGACCGAGACCGCGCCAAACTCCCCCATCGCCCGCGCATTGCAGATCAGAACGCCATAGAGCAATCCGAGACGGATGTTCGGCAAGGTCACCCGCAGATAAATCTGCCACCCGCTCGCCCCCAATGTGCGGGCCGCTTCTTCCTCAACGATGCCCTGCGCTTGCATCAGGGGGATGAGCTCGCGGGCGACAAACGGAAACGTCACGAAAATCGTTGCGAGCACCAGTCCCGGTATGGCGAACAGGATCTTCACGTGATGCGCAGCCAAAAATGGCCCGAACCAACCCTGCAAGCCGAATAACAGCACGAAGAGCAGCCCGGAGATGACCGGCGAAACCGAAAAAGGCAGATCGATCAGAGTGATAAGCAGACCCTTGAAGCGGAATTTGAATTTCGCAATCGCCCAGGACGCGGTCAAGCCGAAGACCACATTCAAGGGTACCGCGATGGCGGCGACCAGCAAGGTCAGCTGGATGGCCTCGACCGTCGCATCATCGCTGAGCGCGTCCAGATAGGCGGCAATCCCCTTGGCGAGCGCTTCGGCGAACACGACGATCAGCGGCAACACCAAGAACAGCCCGAGAAACAAGAGGCCACTTACCGTCAGGATAGCCGAGCCGAGGCGATCAGGCAGCGGTCTCTTCACGCGCCGAGCCCAAAGCGCCGCCGCTGCTGCCAGCGCTCAAGCGAATTTAGGGTGATGAGGACCAGGAAGGAAATCGCCAGCATTACAGCAGCGATGGCTGACGCTCCGGCATAGTCAAATTGCTGCAGCTTCACGATGATCAGCAGAGGCAGCACCTCCGACTGACCCGGCAAATTCCCGGCGATAAAAATGATCGAGCCGTATTCGCCGACGCCGCGCGCGAAGGCGAGCGCAAAGCCGCTGAGCAAAGCCGGCCCGATTGCCGGCAAAGTAACGCGTGCAAAAATGCTGAACGGACCGGCGCCCAGCGTCGCGGCGGCCTCCTCCTGATCACGCTCAACATCATCCAGCACCGGTTGGACCGTACGAACGACAAAAGGCAAACCGATAAAAACCATCGCCACCAGGATACCGACCGGCGTGTAGGCGACCTGAATTCCGACGGTGCCCAATATTCTACCGATCCAGCCAGACGGCGAATACAGCGTGGCCAGAGCAATACCGGCAACGGCCGTCGGCAGCGCGAACGGCAAGTCCACAATCGCATCGATCAATCTTTTGCCCGGTATCGGAACGCGCACCAGCACCCAGGCCACAATCAGGCCAAAAAACGCGTTGATGAAGGCCGCCAAAAGCGCCAGACCGAAACTGATGCGAAAGGCAGCGATTGTTCTGGGCGAGGCAATCGCCGCCCAGAATGCGGCGCCTCCCATATTAACCGGTCGGGCGAACAGGGCGGCCAGCGGGATCAGGACAATCAGGCAGAGATAGAACATCGAATAGCCGAGCGTCAGGCCGAATCCCGGGATCGCCTGCCGCCTGACCGCCACGCCCCGACCTATCCCCACAGCGTCTTAGATCCTCTCGCGCCGGCCTAACGGGCCGGTTTGTAGATCTGGTCGAACATGCCACCATCGGCGAAATGCGTCGCCTGGGCCTTGCTCCAACCGCCAAAAACGTCATCGATCGTGAACATCTCAACCTCGGGGAATCGTGCCAGCGCAGCTGAATCGATACCATCGACGACACGGGGACGGTAGAAATTCTTCGCGGCCAGCGCTTGACCCTCAGGCGAATAGAGAAATTGCAGGTAGGCTTCAGCGATTTTTCGCGTGCCATGCCGGTCGACATTCTGGTCGATCACGGCGACCGGCGGTTCAGCCAAAATGCTGATCGATGGTTCGACAACCTCGACTTTGCCGGTGCCAAGTTCAGCGATCGACAGATATGCCTCGTTCTCCCAGGCGATCAGCACATCGCCCAGACCCCGCTGAGCAAACGTGGTGGTCGCCCCCCTCGCGCCCGAATCAAGCACGGGAACGTTGCGATACAGCGCCGTCACGAAGGCGCGCGCCTTCTCCTCATCGCCCCCCGACTGCTTTAGGGCGAACCCCCATGCCGCCAGATAATTCCAGCGCGCGCCACCAGAGGTCTTGGGATTGGGTGTGATCACCTGGATGCCGGGTTTGATCAGATCGTCCCAATCATGGATGTTCTTAGGGTTGCCGGCGCGCACCAGAAACACGATGGTCGAGGTATAGGGCGTGCTGCCGAAGGGGAGACGCGCCTGCCAGTCTGACGGCAATAGATGGCCATGCTGGGCGATCTGATCGATGTCATAGGCGAGCGCCAAGGTCACGACGTCGGCCTCCAACCCCTCGATCACGGCACGCGCCTGTGCGCCTGAACCACCGTGCGATTGATTGATCTTGATCGTCTGGCCGCTTTCCGACTGCCAGTGCTGAATGAAGGCGCGATCAACTTCCTGATAAAACTCGCGCGTCGGATCGTACGAGACGTTCAGCAAGGTGATCTGCGCCCAGGCCCCCCCTATCGGCGCCATTACAAGCGTGATCAAAATCAGCAGAGAGCGGATCATGGTAATTCTTTATCTATGCGAGCCGGGCTGATTCACGGGCGTCCAATGGCCTGTATCAGACCGTGGTCATGAATGCCACATTCAGTCTTACCCTGCCCCGCCCAACGCCCTGCGCGAACAAAACCGGAATCACCCGATACTGCCTGAGTGCAAGGCGCACAACCGATCGACAGATAGCCATGGGCCTGCAACGGATGACGGGGCAAATTTCGCCGGTTAAATTCGGCATTGACCTGCTCTGCCGACCAATCGGCCAATGGGTTGACCTTGACCTTGCCATCGGCCCATTCAAGCATCGGAATGCCGACACGCGCCCAACCCTGATACCTCTTGCGGCCGCTGATCCAGGCGTCGAACCCCTCAAGCGCCCGGGCCAATGGTTCGACCTTGCGCAATTGGCAGCATCCATCGGGGTCAGCACGCCAAAGCTGACTGTCCCCGTCATAACGCTCCAGTCGAAGAGGATCAGGGTGCGTCACCCGCAGGTCCGTCAGACCAAGTTGGGCGGCCACGGCATCGCGATAAGACAGGGTTTCCTGAAAATGCTTGCCCGTATCGAGAAAAGTCACCGGCACTGAGGGCGATACCTCGGCAATCATGGCCAATAATACGGCCGATTCGGTACCGAACGACGCCACCGAGGTCACGCGTTCCGCGAACACATCCCTTATGACCAGATCCAGCAATCCCAGGGCGTCTAGCCCGTCGGCACGAGACTGCAGCTTGGCATAATCAGCGCTATTTGCATCGGCGAGACCCTCTGGCAGCATGATCGCACAGCCTGATTCACATATCTTAATCGTAAAAATATGTGGAATAAGAAATCAATTTACACTGATATATAGTGATATTATGAAAAACCACACAAGAGTGCGATTGATGGCCGACGCAAATCATCCCAGAGTGTGACATTTTTGCGAGGGATCGCTATTTGGGCACCAAACAGCGAGCATCGCCGGCAACAATATGATTTAAGAAGCCGTGCTGGACCGCACGCTAACTATCAAAGGTAGGGTTTGGTTACCGTTCACTTTGAACCGGCCAAGCCCGAGCGTGCCGCACAGAATTGGCGTGGGAGGACTGATGGAAAGCTTACTCGAGGGCTACCGCAAATTTCGCGAGACCTATTGGGTTCAGCACCGGGAAGTCTTTGAAGCCCTTGCGGCTGCTGGACAGAATCCGCGCATCATGGTGGTGGCCTGCGTCGATTCCAGGGTCGATCCGCAAATGATCTTCGACGCAAGGCCAGGCGATCTGCTGGTTGTCCGCAATGTCGCCAATCTGATCCCACCCTATGGCCCCAACACCGATTATCATGGCACCAGCGCTGCCTTGGAATTTGCCGTCAATATCCTCAAGGTCGACCATATTCTGGTGCTGGGGCATGCCCAATGCGGCGGCGTTAGGGCGCTCTTGCAAGCGCCGCATAATCACGCCGGCGATTTTATCGGCAGCTGGATGAGCATCGCGTCGGCCGCCCGCGCCCAGGCTCTGGCGTCTGCGTCGGGCGATCCCGACAAGGCGCAACGGATTTGTGAGCATGAGACGATCGGCGTTTCGATCGCCAACCTCATGACCTTCCCGTGGATCAAGGAGCGTGTCGTCGCCGGAAGTCTAAAGCTGCATGCATGGTATTTTGACATCGAGTCCGGCGAATTGGAGATATTGGATACGGCACTCTAGTACCCAAGTCCCCTAGAGCTGGAACTGGAGCACGGCGCCACCACCCGTGCCGCATACGCCATAAGCGTGCAGCGTCGCCCCGGTGAAAACGCCGCCAAGAGCACCCAAGACCCAGGCGAAATGCTTAAAGCCGCTATCCGCCCTCGCCTGCGCCACCGCCTCGCGCATCTCGCACCGTATTTGATAGATATCGCCCTGCGTAATCAGGCTTAGCATGGTCCGATTCCACCGATCATCCTCGGCCGGCAGAGGGTCATTTGCATCCGTTTTGGCAGATAGGCCGCCGATCCCGATTACCGCGACGCGGCGCTTCAACCGTTCGGCGACTGCGCCAGCAAGGCCGCCCAGACGCTCCGTTGCATTGAAATCATGCCCGACATTGTTTGCGGCTAGGACGATCGGCAGGCCTGCGCGATTGAAGCGCAAGGCATCTGACACACCGGCATCGACCAACCGGCCACCCAGCGCCGATTCAATGCCGATCGCCCTGGTGCCGGCAATACACGCCTCCGTCAGCTCGTCATCGATTCTCAGCATCTGCGCCGGATCTACGGCCAACCATTGCTGATCTCCATCAGTCTGCCAACCACTGGCAAAAATGAGCAACACGTCAGGTTCCGAACGGATGAGCGCTTCGGAAACAGCCTGAACCCCCGCATCGAAACTGGGATCGAGCAGGCTCGGAACAAGAAACGCGGAGACGACAGCCATATCAGCCCACATAGGTATGCGTCAGCTATGACGGACTATAGCAAACTTTAGTCAAATTATGTGATTGCGAGAGCGAGCTGCTGGGTAACGGGTGCCTGGGAACCTGGTCATTGGGCGCGCTGGCGCACTGAGCGGAGGTTCGGAATAGCCTGGTTTACGTGGAACTGGCTGTCGGTCAGCGGATGCGATGGGACGGGAAGATCAGCGCCACGGTCGTACCACGATTCAATTCGCTGTCCAGCACGATCGAACCGCCATGAAGCTGGACGAAGGCATTGACGAGGGTCAGGCCGAGACCGGTCCCACGATGTTCCCGATTCGACTCGACAGCGACCTGGTGGAATGGCTCCAATACCATCTGCTTATGTTCGTCGGCGATGCCTATCCCGGTATCGGCAACTACAATCTCGAGACCATCCACGCCTGCACGCGCCACGCGTATCGCGATCCTGCCGCCCGGTGGCGTAAACTTCACAGCGTTCGACAGCAGGTTCATCAGCATCTGGCTGATCAGGCGCCCGTCGCCCCAAAGATTGAGCGCCGGCTCCTCAACCGAGAAATCGATCGAAAGCTCTCCCTGCTCGATGCGCGACCGCATGATGCGCAGAACGCCTTGGATTGTTTCCTTGAGATCGACCTGTCGTTCGTTCAGCTCAATGTGACCGGACTCGATCTTCGCCATATCCAGCACGTCATTGATGATATCGAGCAGCCACATGCCGCTGGTATGAATGTCGCGAACATATTCCAGCACCTTGGTCTCGATCCGGTACCGTTCGGCCATCACGCCGATCAGCTCGGCAAAGCCTATGATCGCGTTGAGCGGCGTACGCAATTCGTGGCTCATATTGGCGAGAAACTGGGACTTCGCGCGATTGGCCGTTTCGGCTGCAATTTTGGCCTGCTCAAGTTCCTGATTTCGCTGATGGGTACGCTTGACGCCGAGGCGCAGCACCGACAAGGCGCTGCCGATCCCGGCATATTGCCCGTCATGGGACACGATAAAGCCCGAAACCAAGGCGTTCGGACGTTCCGACAGAATCAGCGCCTCCAGCTGATCGATATCGAGCGTATCAGGCACGATCAGCGGATTGCGATCCATTAGCGTGGTGATCGGCTTATTGGCATAGAGCGCCCGGCCGTAAGGCGTTGCCAGCGCGACGATCAGATCATGGCGGTTGATCATGCCAAGCGGCTGCCCATCGGTGACGATGGCCAGTGCGGCAACCTGATTATCGGCCATGAATCGATCAAACACCGCGCCGCACAGCGTTGACGGCGTCAGCGGCTCGACCGGACCGCCCAGGACACCCGATAGCTCACCCGCCCGGACCGGCACACCGGCAGAAGCAGAGAGTGAGCGATCAACGGAGTCGGAGGATCCAGCCAGATCGAGCGTCAGGCTCATGACCCCAAAGCGCGCATGAACATTGGACAAATCCCCTCACCAATGATCATTGCTGATAATCATGACAGTTTTAGTCTTCATTAGGGTTCACGCGGCGCAAATCGCCGCTACCTCCGCCGGGGCTAGATGGTCCAGCAAGCGGCAGGCGAACGAACCGTACATGAAGCTTGCGGTCGCTGCAATTCGACCGAAATCAAGGAAATTTCATACGTTTTGGCCGGATTGAGAGAGCGCTATACGAGCTCGCTCACGCCATCAGCCGACACGACGCGATCAGCCTTGGCGGGGCAATTAAGTTTGGCCCCGACACGCGTCATCAATTCCCGCACGGCTGCCGGCGTCACGCCGTCCCTGGCCATAACGCTCCGCGTCACGTCCTGGTCGAGCAGCCAATCCAATGTGCCAACTTGTTGAGCTGATGCCATGGTTCAGATCTCCACCTCTGTGCCATCCCATCACTTATACGGGCTATGAGGTAGATACTAACACTCAATTACTAAAAAAACTATGAAGGATTTAAAAAACTCAAGATAGACACAAGTGCAACGCAGCATATGTTGCTGCATTGCACTGTCTATTACGATTGAGAGACGCCTTCATGGCGAAAATATGGCGACACACTATCGCAATCACTTGTATAACGCGCAAATGTTAACGTATTTAGGAATAAAAATGCGCGCTATTACTGCGTTTTATATAGAAATAGATAATCACGATTATCCTGGTGGGACTGCTGCCGGCGGAGGAAAAATGTGCCGCTACTGAGCAATTGCAACGCTGGTTAGGATCCCGCCCTTCGCTGCCGATGAAAGTTTACGCGGCCAGCGCGGCTAGTTGCTCCATCAAACGATAGACGCCGTCGATTCGTTCCGCCGGTTGCGCCCAATCGCGAATGAAGACCAGTTTGTGATCGGGGCGCAGCTTCACCGTACCGGCCTGACGCCGGATGAAATCGACCAGTTTCTCAGGATTGCTGAACATGTTGGCGTGGAAGGTCAGCACCGCACCCTTCGGCCCGGCATCCATTTTTTCGACACCGGAGATCCGGCAAAGGCGTTTGATCTGAATAATTTGCAACAGGTTCTCAACCTCTGTCGGCAGTTTACCGAACCGGTCGATCATCTCGGCTGCGAACTGATCGATCTCGCCCCTGTCCTCAAGATTGGCGACCCGGCGATAGAGGCTCAGGCGGACGCTGAGATCGGCGACGTAATCCTCTGGGATCAGTACCGGTGTGCCGATGGTGATTTGCGGCGTCCATTGGTCGGACACCGCGTCGTCGCCGGCGCCGGCGCGGATCGAGGCGACGGCTTCTTCCAGCATGTTCTGGTAAAGCTCAATGCCAACCTCGCGAATATGGCCCGATTGTTCCTCGCCCAACAGATTGCCGGCTCCCCGAATATCGAGGTCGTGGCTGGCCAGCTGAAAACCGGCGCCAAGCTGATCGAGCGTCTGCATGACATCGAGCCGGCGCTGAGCCGGGACAGACAGAACGCGATCCGGCGGCAGGGTCATATAGGCGTAGCCGCGCGTCTTGGACCGGCCGATGCGGCCGCGCAGCTGATAAAGCTGCGACAGGCCGAACATATCGGCGCGATGGATGATCATCGTGTTGGCCGAAGGGATATCGAGCCCGGACTCAACGATATTGGTCGATAACAGGATGTCGTAGGCGCCATCGCAGAAGGCGTTCATGACGTCTTCGAGCTGATTGGGTGCGAGGCGCCCGTGCGCCATCACCATCTTCACTTCGGGCACCAGCTTGCGCAAACGCTCGGCAACGAGATCCAGATCCTCGACGCGTGGACAGACATAAAAGGTCTGCCCGCCGCGGAAATGCTCGCGCAAAATCGCTTCGCGTACGATCACCGGATCATAAGGCAGCACGAAGGTGCGCACCGCCAGCCGGTCGACCGGCGGGGTCGCGATCACGCTCATATCGCGGACGCCGGACAGCGCCAGTTGCAGCGTGCGCGGGATCGGCGTGGCGGTCAGCGTCAGCACATGGACATTGGCCTTCAGCTCCTTCAGCCGCTCCTTCTCCGCGACGCCGAAATGCTGTTCCTCGTCGACGATCAAAAGGCCCAGATGC
>CAIZEE010000374.1 GCA_903931835.1 uncultured Elstera sp. | reverse complement strand
GTATGTCCGCGATGCCCGCATCACCCAGATTTACGAAGGCACCAACGGCGTCCAGGCGCTCGACCTGATCGGCCGCAAGATGCCGGCCCATGCCGGGCGCTATCTGCGCAGCTTCTTCCATCCGGTGCAGCTTTATATCGAGCAGCGCAGCCAGCATCCCGTCTTCGGCGAGATGATCCAGCCGCTCGCCAAGGCGTTCGGGCGGTTGCAGCAGGCAACCGGCCATATCGCCCGTGTCGGCATGGCCAATCCCGATGAGGCGGGGGCTGCAGCCGTCGAGTATCTGAAACTCTTCGGCCTGGTAGCGCTGGGCTATATGTGGGCGCGGATGGCGGAGACGGCGATGCCGAAAAGCATGTCGGGCGACGATCAGGAATTCTACCGGGCCAAGCTCGCCACCGCGCGGTTCTACATGGAGCGGGTGCTGCCCGAGAACTCCAGCCTGTTCGCGCAGATCATGGCCGGCAGCGGCACCATGATGGCGTTCGAGGATGCGGCCTTTTAAGCGATGACCCTGTGGCTGCGCCTTTTCGTCGTGATCGTGGCGGCTTTGTTTCGCCGCAAGCTCGGCGTGATCGACGAATCGGTGCTGCATTTCGTCGTGCTGCCAAACGATATCGACGCGAACATGCACATGAATAATGCGCGGTATCTGGCGCATATGGATTTGGGGCGTGTCGACTACATCATCCGTTGCGGGTTGGGTGCGCATTTGCGGCGCGAGCGGGTGCAGGCCTTGCTCGGCTCCGCCACCGTACGGTTTTCGCGGTCGTTGAAACCGTTCGAGCGATTCACTTTGCGCACGCGTGTAATCGGCTGGGACGAGAAATGGTTCTATGTCGAGCAATCGGTCGACAGCAAAACCAGACGTGCCGCAACCGCCGTGTTTCGCGCCGCGTTCCGGGGCAGCGCCGGAACCATCCCGCCTGAGCAGTTACTGGCCGTTGTCGGTCACCGCGAGGCGACGCCGCCTTTGCCGCTCTGGCTTGATGCTTGGGCTGGCGTCGACGCTGCCCTGGAACGTTAGAAGGAAGATGTGATGACATCGCTTGCCGGCAAAACCCTGTTCATCACCGGCGCCAGTCGCGGCATCGGCAAGGCGATCGCACTGCGTGCCGCCGCCGATGGCGCCAATATCGTGATCGCCGCGAAGACGGCGGAGGAACATCCAAACCTGCCCGGCACGATCCACAGCGCCGCCGCAGAAATCGAAGCGGCCGGTGGCAAGGCGCTTCCCTTACAGGTCGATATCCGCGACGAGGATCAGGTGAAGCGCGCGGTGGCGACCGCTGCGGAGCGATTCGGCGGCATCGATATCCTGGTCAACAACGCCAGCGCCATCAGCCTGACCGATACTGAGCACACGGCGATGAAACGCTTTGATCTGATGATGTCGGTCAATACGCGCGGGACATTTCTTTGCACCCAAGCCTGCCTACCCTGGCTGAAACAGGCGGGTAATCCCCATGTGCTGATGCTGTCCCCGCCACCGTCGCTCGAGCCCCGCTGGTTCTCCGGCCACGTCGCCTACACGATCGCGAAATACGGTATGAGCCTGTGCGTGCTCGGCATGGCCGAGGAGTTCAAGCCCCTCGGGATCGCTGTGAACGCACTGTGGCCGCGCACCATCATCGATACGGCAGCACTCGCCCTGCTGGGCGGCGCCATCAAGCCTGAGAATTGCCGCCGACCGGGGATCGTGGCGGATGCCGCCCATTTCGTTCTGACCCGTCCATCGCGTCAGACAACGGGGAATTTCTTCATTGACGAGGCGGTGCTGGCGGAAGCCGGGGTTACCGACCTATCCGATTATCTGGTCGATCCATCAGGACATTTGATGACCGATCTCTTTGTGGATTAACGGCATATTGTGATACGGGCTTGGTAAGCGCTGCGGCTAGGAAATCGGCATGACGACCAGAGAATCAATGGACTACGACGTGACGATCGTCGGAGCCGGCCCGTCCGGCCTGGCGGCGGCGATACGGTTGAAGCAGCTCGCAGCCTCCGCCGGCCGCGACGTCTCCGTCTGCGTCGTCGAGAAGGGGTCGGAGGTCGGCGCGCATATCCTATCCGGTGCCGTGATCGAGCCGCGCTCGCTGGCCGAGTTGTTCCCCGACTGGAAGGAACGCGGCGCCCCGCTCAATACGCCTGCCATCGATGACCAATTCCTGTTCCTGACCAAGACCAACTCGTTCCGCATGCCAACGCCACCCGGCATGCACAACAAGGGCAATTACATCGTCAGCCTGGGCAATGTCGTGCGCTGGCTCGGACAACAGGCCGAAGAACTCGGCGTTGAGATCTATCCCGGCTTTGCCGCTGCCGAGGTGCTGTATGACGAGGTCGGTTCCGTGGTCGGCGTCGCCACTGGCGATATGGGAATCGGCCGCGATGGTGAGCCGACTGACGCCTATACGCCTGGTGTCGAACTCCGTGCGCGTTTCACGCTCTTCGCCGAGGGCTGCCGTGGTTCGCTGACCAAAACCTTGTTCGAGCGCTTCCCGCTTCGCGATGGCGTCGATCCGCAGACCTTCGGCCTCGGCATAAAGGAACTCTGGGAGGTTGATCCCGCCCAGCATCATCCAGGCCGCATCGTTCATACGATCGGCTGGCCGCTCGACACAGCGACCTATGGTGGGTCGTTCCTCTATCATTTAGAAAGCAACCAGGTCGCGGTCGGTTTCGTCGTCGGGCTGGATTACACCAACCCCTATCTGTCGCCCTTCGAAGAATTCCAGCGCTTCAAGACGCATCCAGCGATCCGCCCGATCTTCGAGGGCGGGCGGCGGATTTCCTATGGCGCCAGAGCGCTGAACGAGGGCGGCTGGCAGTCCATCCCGAGGCTCACCTTCCCGGGCGGCGCCTTGATCGGCTGCACAGCGGGCTTCCTCAACGTGCCTAAGATCAAGGGCACGCATACCGCGATGAAGTCCGGCAT
>CAIZEE010000373.1 GCA_903931835.1 uncultured Elstera sp. | reverse complement strand
GCTGTACGACAAGGATGGAGCCGGGCTCGACAAGGGACTGGTCGACCGTGCTTACGAGGTCACCAAAGCGTTCTTCGCCCTGCCCGACGAGGTCAAACGCGCCTATCACCAGAAGGGCGGCGGCGGTGCCCGCGGCTATACGCCGTTCGGCGTCGAGACGGCCAAGGGTCACACGGCGCATGATCTGAAGGAGTTCTGGCATATCGGCCGCGATCTGCCGCCGGACCACCCGTTTCGCGGTCATATGCGCGACAATATCTGGCCGGAAGAGATCGCCGAGTTTCGCGAGACATTGCAGGCGTTGTATGCGGCACTCGACGCGCTTGGTCAGCGCGTGCTGAAGGCGATCGCGCTCTATCTGAAACTTAACCCCGATTTCTTCGACGACAAGGTACGCTTCGGCAACAGCATCCTGCGCATGCTGCACTATCCGCCGGTGACGAGTGAGGGCGACAGCGTACGTGCCGGTGCGCATGGCGATATCAATGTCATCACGCTGTTGATGGGGGCGGAGGAGCCGGGGCTGCAATTGCAGGATCGCGACGGATCATGGCTGCCGATCACCCCGCCCGAGGGCTGCATCGTTATCAATATCGGCGATATGCTCTCTAGGCTGACCAACAACGTTCTGCCATCGACGATCCACCGCGTGGTCAATCCGGCAGAGGGACGAAAGGCCTATGCGCGCTATTCGATACCCTTCTTCCTGCATTTCGAATCGCCGTATCTGATCCGAACGCTGGAGAATTGTGTCTTGCCCGAGCGCCCTGATCAGTTCCCAGAGGCGATCACCGCCGACGCGTTCCTGCAACAGCGCCTGCGCGAGATCAAACTGGTTTAGGGTCTGATCGGTTCAAATTGAACCGTGAATCAGACCCTACTTATATGAATGGAGGGCGATTCACCTTTCAGGTTGAAGGAACCTGAAACGATCGCACTCTAGGAGACGCCTTGCCCGCCGCCCGGCTTCAGAATGTGTGGCTCGTTCTGATTGCCCTCGCGCACCAGGGCTTCGCTCAGCGCAAATTCATTGGCTTCGTTCTCGGTATCGAAAACACCGAGCACGTCATCCAATGACGCTCCAGCGACATCGCGGACCGCGAAACGGCCGTCATCAAGTTCCAGGACTTCCAACATGGGCAAGGCTCCTTAAGGTTAGGGGGCTGGGTCCGCGCGGCCGATCTTGCAGGTGACGTCAGCGCCCAGCGTGACCGAAAACCGGTCGCTCAGCGCCACTTCGCTGCTGTCGCGGCGAAACACGATCTCCACCACTCGACCGGCGCTGGTATGAAGGTCCACGTCGCGCACCGGCGTGTAGTAATAGACCGGCTGGGCGCCCTCGGTGCAGTTCACCGAATAGTCCTTCGCAACACTGTCATCGATGCGCTGCCAATACGTGCCATCGGCCTCGCGCACCTGTTGGGCACTGGCAGACAGCGCGACCAGGGCGATCGGCAGCGCCGCCAAAATCACAGCAAAAGTCTTCATCATCGGAATCCTTCCGTGTGGCATTACCCAGGTCAAACGCTTCAGGGCGATTAAGGTTGCCCGTCACGTCGCAGGTTCTGTGCGGCGGAGCCGAAGGAGGTAGGACAGTCCGACGAGTGCAGCGGCCAAGCCGGCGATCGCAGCCACACCCAGCGCCCAGCGCGGCCCGATCCGATCGGCAATCCACCCCACGATCGGGGCGCCCATCGGCGTACCCCCGGCGAAGATCGCGAGCAGGATCGCCATCACCCGTCCGCGCATGGCGGGGGTGGTCGAGAGCTGGACCAGGGCGTTGGACGACGTGGTGAAGGTTTGCGCCGAGACGCCGACGAGATACAGGACGAGCCCGAAGAGCCAGTAATTCGGCATGAATGCTGCGAGGGTACAGCCTAGTCCGAAGAGGGCTGCGGCACCGATGATCAGCGCGATATCCGATTTCGCCCGCCCGGCGGCAAGCAACGCGCCGGTGACCGATCCCATGGCCATCGCCGATGTCAGCAAACCGTATTCGCCAGCACCTGCGTGAAACACCGTGACGGACATGGTCGAGATGTAGATCGGGAAGTTCAGTCCGAACGTGCCGATGAAGAAAATCATCAGCAAGAGCGTCTTCAAATCCGCGCGCCGCCAGACATAGCGAAACCCCTCGACGAGGCTGCCACGGGCGCGCGGCGCTTTGGTGGCGGCATGCAACTCATCCAGACGCAGCAAGGTCAGCGAGCCCAGCACGGCGGCAAAGGAGCCCGCATTGATCACGAACATCGGCCCCGTGCCGACCAGCGCGATAAGGATACCGGCGATGGCCGGGCCGATCATGCGCCCGGCGTTGAACGACGCGGAATTCAACGCGACGGCATTCGACAATTGCGCCTCGCCCACGAGTTCCGAAACAAAGGTCTGGCGCGCCGGCGAGTCGAAGGCGGAAACGCAGCCGAGCAGAAACGCCAGCAAATAGACATGCCAAAGCTGCACCAGCCCGGTAAGGGTAAGCAGGCCAAGCACCAATGCCAGGATTCCCATCGCCGCCTGGGTCGCCATAACGACTTTCCGCCGGTCGAAATGATCGGCGGCGAACCCGCTGAACGGCAGCAGCAGAAGATGCGGCCCGAATTGCAGCGCCATCACCACGCCGACGGAGGTGGCGTTATGGTCGGTCAATTGCGTCAGCACCAGCCAATCCTGGGCGACGCGCTGCATCCAAGTGCCGATATTGGAGACGAAGGCGCCGATCGCCCAAACCCGGTAATTGAAACCGCCAAGTGACCGAAAGGCGGCCTTTAATGCCATCGTCAACGCATGAGTAGATCGATGATGTCGCGCGCAGCGCTAGTTTCGCCCAATCTGGGGAAGATGCGCTCCACGCTATGAGCATGCGCCTCGGCACTTGTATCGGTCATCGCATCAATCGCGAGCGTGACGTTGAAGCCCAGCTCATGGGCAAACCGCGCAGTCGACTCAACGCCGATGCTGGTGGCAACGCCGAGAATAACCACCTGCGTGACGCCCCGCTGCCGCAGATAGGCCTCCAGATCGGTATTGGTAAAGGCGCCCCAGCTTTGTTTGCTGACGATGTGATCCGTCGGCTGCTGATCCAGCTCGGGCACGAACTCGGCCCAATCGGCCGGAAGAGTCCCGGAACTGCCGGATTGTTCGGTCCGGCCAGGCGGGCGGCCGGTGACATTCACGAGGACCACCGGCAGGCCGCGACGACGGAACGCGGCAACCAGGGCGGCGGCGCGCGCCAACACACCATCAACCGGATGGGCAGTGGGATAGGAGAGGACACCCTTCACCAGATCGATAACAATCACAGCGGTTTTCGGGTCAAGCGTGGTGATGGTCATGAGCGACCTCCCTATAAGTGATACAGATCGCGATGCGGGTTACGCCGCGACAATGCGTTTCAGCAGTTCGACGGCGCGGGCAAGCTCGCCCTGTTCCGCCTCAGTCAGAGTTTTGCGGATGGTGCGGAACAACCAATCCTCCCGGGCCGCCCGCCAGATTTTGATCTGGTCGCGGCAGGTATCGGTGAGCGACAGAATGGTTTGCCGACCGTCATCGGGATCGGGTATGCCCTGAACCAGGCCAGCCGCCTGGAGCATGGCAACGGTCGCGCCCATTGATTGCGGCCTAACACCCTCGGCCTTAGCCAATGTCGTCACCGTCGCCGGGCCTTCACGCTCCAGATGGGCCAGCACGGCCACCTGCGACCAGGATAGATCTCCTGGACTGCCCTGTTCGCGCAAGCGCCGCTTCAGCTTGCCGCTCAGAACACGCAGCTCATGTGCCACTTCCAGCGCTCGGGCGACGCTCGGATCATCGGAGTGTTGGTCCATGGGCATTCTCTAGCATATACGAAGGCAACCTACAAAGTTTTCCTTCATATCTGCCGAAAGAAAAGGCCCGCGCGGGGCGGGCCTTTGATGTTCCGGGCGAAAAACCTGCCTCTAGGTGTCGAGGAAGCTGCGCAATTTGCGGCTGCGGCTCGGGTGCTTCAGCTTGCGCAGCGCCTTCGCTTCGATCTGGCGGATACGCTCACGGGTGACGGAGAATTGCTGACCGACCTCTTCCAGCGTGTGGTCGGTGTTCATGCCGATGCCAAAGCGCATGCGCAGCACACGCTCTTCGCGCGGCGTAAGCGACGCCAGCACGCGGGTCGTGGTCTCACGCAAATTCGCCTGGATCGCGGCGTCGAGCGGCAGCACCGCGTTCTTATCCTCGATGAAGTCGCCAAGATGGCTGTCTTCCTCATCGCCGATCGGCGTCTCCAGGCTGATCGGCTCCTTGGCG
>CAIZEE010000372.1 GCA_903931835.1 uncultured Elstera sp. | reverse complement strand
TTGAGGCCGAGGCGCGTGAAGAAGGCCGAATTCCGCGCCTTGGCATCCTTTAGGAGCTTGGAAAACGGCACGATTTCGACGAATGCCTTCGGGTTGTCGGTATAGCCGAACATCCCCTCGTTATCTGGGGTCGGTTGCAACGGCAGGCCGATCAGTTGCTTTCTCAGCCCCTCGGTCAGGTCGGCGACGATATAACAGTCGAAGGATGTCCGCTCCCCGACGTTCGAGATGACGCGGCCGCTCTTGTCGCGGAAGGTTTTCGACGACTTGATCAGGTTCACATATCGCAACGCCTGCCGGATCGGGTCTTCGGTCGGATAGGCTTCGAGGCCGGGGCGCTTGAACTCTACCAGCACCACCTTGTCGCCGGATTGCTCGCCCTCGCGCCACGCCAGGCAGCTATCATAGAGGAACGCCAGGTCCGGCCGCTCCTGGCTCCCGGTATTCAGGTATGAGCGCGCCTCCTTGTCGGAGGCGAAGAAATTGAAAAACGCCAGACGGTCATCGAGCAGCCAAAGGTTATGATCGTCGATGTCCGCGATTTGTGAGGAGTCGATCTTCATTGGGCAGATCAGCGCGTGAACAGCGTCCTCAAGATGGTGCCTGCGCTTCTCCGGGTCTTCATAGGCTGTCAGGGCATCAAGAAAATCCAGGATCGCCTTCCGCTTACTGACATATTCGGCCAACGCGCCCTTCTTCTCGTCATCCACGTAGCGCATATACTCATCGACTTTTTCTTGAATCTCCTCCTTGTGGCTGGGTGGCGAGGATATCTCCTCGGACAGGCGGCGAAACTCTCGTTGCCGGCGGTATCGCCGCCGGCTCATTGAGACGAATATTTCTTCCTGCTTTCCGGCACTGTTCAGCGGCAGAGCCTCAACGAATGTGTCGATCTCGTTGTTGATAAACAGAAATTGGGGATTCTCGCGAACCAGCGCCTGGGTGTTGCGGACCATCTCCGCCCGCGAGACGGAAATGTAGTCCTTGAGGTATTCGCGGACGCTGGACGCCACGCCTCGGCGGATCAAGGTTTCCTCACTGGAGGAAAAGGTGAACCCATCGCGCTCCTGGTTCACGCTCTCGTCCAGATAGGCACCGGATGCGCAGCCAATATAGATCGACTCGCCGTCAAGGCTTCGCAGGCCGATTTGTTCGTCGATGCATTGTTCCGTGACACTGCGTTCATGGGCGCAAAGGAACATCCAGTTATAGCTTTGCCCCCTCGGCCGGATGTCCTTGTTACATTTCATGTGCCGGACAGCGATCGTGATCTCACTGCCATCGTCCAGCTTGACCGGCACGTCCGCGACGGACGTGTTGACGATCTTGTCCTTGAAATAGGTGGGAAGGTCGAACGCCTCGTCACCATCGATCAGTTCGGCGCTGGGGCAGGCGCCGGATGCCAGGATGGGGAGAAAATGGGCGATCAGCCGCTGAACGAGGGTCTCCGGTTTGGACGGACAGCGGCTCTTGTATTCGCTTTTGAACTCGCCAAGCGTAATGACAGTCCGAGGCGCAGTCGCGCCATTGGCAGCACCATTCAGTTCATTCCGAAGCTGGTTGCTCTCGTCG
>CAIZEE010000371.1 GCA_903931835.1 uncultured Elstera sp. | reverse complement strand
CGCGATACCAGCACAGATCGGCAGAGTCCTTGCCCTGCGCCTTAGTCGCGCGTTTCTGCATCATCGCCAGCAGCGCCATCGTTCTGGGCGGCATCGACGTCAGCAACACGGCAAGGTTAAATTTGCGAGCTGGCTCGATCGAGCGGCAATAAACGGGGCAAAATCCTTTTCGGCTTCGGGATTTGCCAGCGGACAGGGGCGGTAAGCAGCCTGCGCGCTTTTAGCCGCGCCGGAAACTCGGTCAGAACCATTGTCAAACTCGTGCCCAGCTTGCTCTCTGCGAAAACATGCCCGCCTTTTTCGTCACCACCCAACTCGACCGGTCGATGCACGGCCTGCCAACTGGCAACGATCCCGAACCCTGGCAAACGAACAGCGGATCGTTCAGCGCCAGCGCGGTGAACACGAACGCGGCGACGTCATAATCGGCGAACCACCGCGCGATAGGTATTCGAACAGTCCGCGCCTTTGGGTCCGGATGTAACCAAGGCAACGTTGTTCCTCACCACTGCAATGGCGCCTGATTATGTTTTACCCGGCGCAAGACTATCGCGATCAGAGCGAATTGCTGGCGTTCGCGGCATGTTTGGCAGCGATGAACCCGAACACGAACGACGGCCCGACGCTCGATCCCGCGCCCGGATAGACCCGGCCCATGACCGAAGCGGTGGTCGTGCCGGTCGCATACAGACCAGGGATCGCCGAACCATCCACACGCAGCACCCGCGCATGCACGTCGGTAACCACACCGCCATATGTACCGACGTCGCCCGGCCAAACCTTTGCAGCGTAAAATGGTCCCTGGTCGATGGTACCTAGCGCATTGGATGGATGGTGATAATGGTCGCCCAGCCACTCGTCATAGGCCCGCGCGCCCCGATTGAATTCATCGTCGCGGCCGGCGCGCGCGCCGGCGTTGAAGCGATCGACGGTGGCTCTGAGCGTGGCAGGGTCGATATCGATCATGCGGGCGAGTTCCTCGATCGTATCAGCGCGCATCAAAAATCCCGAATCATACCATTCCTGCGGCTTCTTCGTCCCCGGCATGGTGCCGCAAAACATGTATTTGCGCATGCTCTGCTCGTCCGAAATCCACCAGCTCGGCAATGCGGGTACGGTTTCATTGCGCTTCAGCAAGTTCTGGCAGAACGCCATGTAGGAGCCGCCCTCGTTCATGTAGCGCACCCCGGTTTGGTCCACGACGATCGAATGCGGCTTGGCATAGTTCATCTGGCCGCTGATCGCTCCCAGCGTCACGCCTTGCCCATCGGTGTTCTCGACGCCCGGCGGGATCGTCATCTGGTTGCCGACGCGTTCGTTCATCTGTCCGGTAGCCGCGCCCAGCGCCATCAGTTCGCGGATCATCTCGCCCGTGTCGCCAGGGCCGGCAGCGGTCCATTCCACGGACGTGCCGGGCATGTACTGGTCGCGCATCGCCTGGTTCTGCGCAAAGCCGCCGGCATTGACCAGCACGCCCAGCCGCGCGCCGATGCGCAAATCACCGCCCTGCGCCGCTACGACTACTCCCTTTACCACGCCCTCTTCGGTGACGAAACTCTTGACCGCGCTGTCGGTACGGAACTGCACGCCGGCCTTCAGGCAGGCTTGCAACATGCGGCCCTGCAGCGCGCCGCCGGCCGTCGTCCAGGCCTTGCCGGTGAGTTTGGCCAAGGCCACCCGCATCCCGACCTTGAGCATGGTGAATTTGCCGGTCCACGAGGACTTGAACGTCGATATCTCGAAACCCTCGGCATGATAGGCGGGGATTGCCATGAAATTGGGACGCAGCTTCTTCTTCCATTCGCCCAGTTCGTTGGTGTCGAACAGGTCGGCCAGCACGGTCCGCCCTGGTACCGAACCGCCGGCACGTTCATCGTAATAATCAGGCCACGACGGTGCACGGCGCAGCTTTATGCCCTGTTCGACCAGGAAATCGACCATGCGCGGGCCTTCGTTGACATAAGCTTGGCGGCGTTCCAGCGTGGTGCCCGGCGCATCAACCGACTGGCCGGCGGTTGCCTCCATGTAGGCCATCGCTTGTTCGTAGCTGTCGGGGACGCCGGCTTCCTTCATGAAGCGGTTGTTGGGAATCCACATCACCCCGCCCGAACGCGAAGTGGTGCCGCCCAGCAGGTCGGTCTTTTCCACCACCAGCACGCTCTTGCCCGCCTTGCGCATGACTAGCGCGGCGCACATCGCGCCGCCACCGCTGCCGACGACGACAAAGTCGAATTCCTCGTCAAAGTTGCCTGTGCTCATCCGATCATCCCTTCTGGCATGCGATTTATCTGTCGACCGATCCCTGGGTTCGGGATGCTCATTTTTCACCCTGAACCCGATGGACGCTCCCGCCGCCATCCATACCTTGCATTGCATGCATGGCAATTCATTAGTACCGCGCTGCAGGCGCTTCTCGGGAGGATAGCGATGGACAAAAGTAAAGCTGACCGGAAGCTGGCGGTGCTGGTTGATGACGCCCAGTTTGGCGAAGGACCCCGCTGGCGTGATGGCTCATTATGGTTCTCGGACATTGGCGCCGGCACAATCAGGCGGATCTGGCCGGATGGGCGGCAGGAGACAGTCCAGTCGGGCATGCGCACACCTTCCGGGCTTGGCTAGACGCGCTCTGGCGATCTGCTGGTGGCGACATTGCTCGATTCGACCGTCTATCGCGTCGGGCCGGATGGTGTCCCTCGCCCATTCTGCGGGCCAGAACAGCATGGCAATTTCAACACCAATGACATGGCCACTATCGGCTCACGCAGCTATGTCACCTGCATCGCCCGGCCATACGAAGCAGGCATGAGCCAGGAAGCACTGGGCGAGCCGACCGGCACGATCATCCTTATCGATCACGATACCGGCGCCTGCCGCACGATAGCCAGCGGTTACCGCTGGCCAACGGTATCGCCATCACCCCCGACGGCCGGCAATTGATCGTTGCCGAACTCTATGCCGCCCGTCTGCTGCGCTTCAGTATCGCCGCCGACGGTTCGCTG
>CAIZEE010000370.1 GCA_903931835.1 uncultured Elstera sp. | reverse complement strand
TCAACGATCATTACCTCGAAGTCGACTACGACCTGTCGAGCGTGATGTTCGTCACCACGGCCAATACGCTCAACATCCCGCCGGCCCTGATGGACCGCATGGAGATCATTCGCATCGCCGGTTACACCGAGGATGAGAAGCTGGAGATCGCCAAGCGCCATTTGATCCCGAAGCAAACCAGCAGTCATGGTCTGAAGAAGGGCGAATGGTCGATTTCCGACGACGCGATGCGCGAATTGATCCGCTACTACACGCGGGAAGCCGGCGTGCGTAATCTGGAGCGTGAGATTGCCAATCTGACGCGAAAGGCGATCAAGGAAATCCTGATGAAGAAGGTGGCCTCCGTTTCGGTGAGCCGCCGCAATCTGGAAAAATACGCCGGCATCAAGCGGTTCCGTTATGGCGAGACCGAGACCACCGACATGGTTGGCGTGGTCACGGGCCTGGCCTGGACGGAAGTGGGCGGCGAGTTGCTGACCATCGAAAGCGTCACGGTTCCGGGCAAGGGCAAGGTCACCGCGACCGGGAAGCTCGGCGACGTGATGAAGGAATCGGTCCAGGCGGCCGAATCCTACGTGAAGTCGCGTGCAGCCCTGTTCGGCATCACGCCGGCAGTGTTCGAGAAGAAGGACATCCATGTCCACGTGCCGGAAGGTGCCACGCCGAAGGACGGTCCGTCCGCCGGTGTTGCCATGGTGACGTCGATCGTGTCCGTGCTGTCGGGTATTCCCATTCGGCGGGATGTCGCGATGACCGGCGAGATCACGCTGCGTGGCCGCGTGCTGCCGATCGGCGGGTTGAAGGAGAAGCTGCTGGCCGCCTTGCGCGGCGGCATCAAGACCGTCCTGATCCCGTCGGAAAACGAAAAGGATCTGGCCGAGATCCCCGATAACGTCAAACGGGGCCTCACAATTATCCCCGTGTCATCGGCGGAAGAGGTGCTGTCCCACGCTTTGGTCCAGCCGCTTGTTCCGATCGAGTGGAAAGAGGGCGAAGTCGAGGCTGTTGTTAAGCCCGATGGCGAAAACGACTTGGCAGGTGTAGTTACTCACTAACAACTGCCGCTAATACGTTGGATTCGTGGCGTTGCTTGATCAACCAAGATCAGGCAGCGCCACAATTCTTTCATGCAACGAGAAATGGCATCGCTCGGCGAATCCTATCCTGTTGTCACCCGCCCTCGCATTTTGTTGACGAAATGCCGCTGTTTTCCCTGGAAAACTGCGGTTCCTGCCATTGACGCCGCGCTTGCGAGCGGTCTACATTGCCGTCTCTTAAATTTATGTCCAAAGAGTTAGGGCATGCAGGCTCACAAAAAAGAGGGGGCACTCACGTGAACAAAAACGATCTCGTTGCTTCGGTTGCCGAGCACACGGGGCTCTCAAAGCTGGATTCGACCAAAGCAGTCGATGCGGTATTCGAGTCGATCTCCGCAGCCCTTAAGGGTGGGGACGAAGTGCGTCTGGTCGGTTTTGGCACGTTTAGCGTGTCGAAGCGGGCAGCGAGCGAAGGCCGCAATCCACGCACGGGTGCTAAGATTGCGATTCCGGCGTCCAATCAGCCGAAATTCAAGGCCGGCAAGGGCCTGCGCGACGCCGTCAACTAGGACGCGTCGAGCCTTGACTGGAGGCGGCTTGTCGTAGAGACGCCGCCGACAGTTCTTGCATTATATTTCCCGGGTACGGGCGATTAGCTCAGCGGGAGAGCACCTCGTTTACACCGAGGGTGTCGGGGGTTCAAATCCCTCATCGCCTACCACGGGCGCATGTGTAAAATCGCAAGGGGTAAAAGAATACGTCCTCTAGTCCGGCGATGCTTGACACGCTGGGCATAGCCCGAGTATTCCAACCGCCTCGACGGGCCTCACGGGGTTAGCGTTGGGGGTGTAGCTCAGTTGGTTAGAGCGCCGGCCTGTCACGCCGGAGGTCACGGGTTCGAGTCCCGCCACTCCCGCCACCGCCCAATCAGGGCGCGGGCTTATGCCGATACGGCACTCTACCCATCTCATCTCTGTCTTATCAGCGGCTTGGCGTCACAGTGGCGCGCAATCGAGATATCTTGATCACGTTTCCAGGTGATCTTTCTCGGCGTTAGCGCTATGAGATACCGAGACGTGTGAGGCATGGTGCGGTGCGTTATCGCGAGTGTCGCCGCCCGAGGGGTTTTGATGACCGGATTATTGACCGAATATCTGCCGATCCTGATTTTTCTCGGCATCGCGATTGGGTTATCGGTGGTTATCGTGATCGCGTCGCTTGTGCTGGCGCAACAAAGACCCGATTCGGAAAAACTATCTGCCTATGAATGCGGATTTGAGCCGTTTGACGATGCGCGTGGTCGTTTCGATGTGCGCTATTACCTTGTCGCCATCTTGTTCATCATCTTCGATTTGGAAGTCGCCTTCCTGTTCCCCTGGGCCATTTCGTTAGGCGATATCGGGATGTTCGGCTTCTGGTCGATGATGGGCTTTCTCGGCCTGCTCACCATCGGCTTCATCTATGAGTGGAAAAAAGGAGCGTTGGAATGGGAGTAACATCTGGGGCGATTATCGACCCGAATGCGCCCATCCCGCCCGGCGCGGATCAGGATGTGCTGTTGCGCGCGGTCAGCGATGATCTGACGCAGCACGGTTTTGTCGTCGCTCAATTCGACAAGCTGGTGCGTTGGGCGAGATCCGGCTCGATGTGGCCGATGACCTTTGGTCTTGCTTGCTGCGCCGTTGAAATGATGCATGCCGCTGCGGCGCGCTACGACCTCGATCGTTTCGGCCTCGTATTCCGGCCGAGCCCGCGCCAATCCGATGTGATGATCGTCGCCGGCACGCTGACCAATAAGATGGCGCCGGCCTTGCGCAAGGTTTACGACCAGATGGCCGAGCCGCGCTGGGTGATCTCAATGGGCAGCTGCGCCAATGGCGGCGGCTATTATCATTATTCCTATTCGGTCGTGCGCGGCTGCGACCGCATCGTGCCGGTGGATATCTACGTCCCGGGCTGCCCGCCGACCGCAGAGGCGCTGCTTTACGGCATTTTGCAGCTGCAGAAGAAGATCCGGCGCACCAGCAGTTTCCAGCGCTAGGTCGATCATGGCAGAAGCAAACGAAAAACTGACCGAACTCGGGGCCTATGTTGCGGGAAATTTCCCGGACGGCGCCGTCGTCTCCAAACTGGTCTCCGGCGAATTGGTGCTGGAGGTTGGGGCCGACCACATACTCGCCGTGATGGCATTCCTGCGCGATGACGCCAAATGCCTGTTCAAGGTTCTGGTCGATGTCTGCGGTGTGGATTATCCGGAGCGCGAGAAGCGCTTCGATGTCGTGTATAATCTGCTCAGCATCCGCCTGAACCTCCGTGCCCGCGTAAAGGTGTTCACGGACGAAGCGACACCGGTCCCCTCCGTCGTCGGGCTCTATAGCAGTGCCGGCTGGTGGGAGCGCGAGACCTGGGATCTTTACGGTATCTTCTTCTCTGACCATCCCGATCTGCGCCGCATCCTGACCGATTACGGCTTTGAGGGGCATCCGCTGCGCAAGGATTTTCCGCTGACGGGCTATGTCGAGGTGCGCTACGACGATGAGCAGAAGCGCGTCGTTTATGAACCGGTGAAGCTGGTTCAGGAATTCCGGTCTTTCGATTTCCTGTCGCCCTGGGAAGGCATGGCGGACGCCATCCTGCCGGGTGACGAAAAGGCGCCGATCGCCGCCAGGGAAGCCGCCTATAAGACCTACGGCACGCCGAAATCGAGGGCTTAGGACGGCACATGGCTGATACCCAGATCAAATCCTATTCGATCAATTTCGGACCGCAGCATCCGGCCGCACACGGTGTGCTGCGTCTGGTGCTCGAGATGGATGGCGAGATCGTCGAGCGCGCCGATCCGCATATCGGGTTGCTTCATCGCGGCACTGAAAAGCTGATTGAGTACAAGACCTATACCCAGGCGATCCCGTATTTCGACCGGCTCGATTACGTCTCGCCGATGTGCCAGGAACATGCGTTTGCGCTCGGCGTCGAGAAACTTCTCGGACTGACGGTGCCGCCGCGCGGCCAGGCGATCCGCGTGCTGTTCTCCGAAATCACACGCATCCTGAACCATCTGCTCAACATCACCACAATGGCGCTCGATGTTGGCGCCATCACGCCGCTGCTCTGGGGCTTTGAAGAGCGCGAAAAGCTGATGATCTTTTACGAGCGCGTCTGCGGCGCCCGTCTTCATGCCAATTACTTCCGTCCGGGCGGTGTCACGCAGGATATGCCGGCCGGCCTCGCTGCCGATATCTCCGACTGGAACAAGAAATTCCCCAAGGTCATCGACGACCTGGAACATCTCTTGACCGAAAACCGCATCTTCAAGCAGCGCACGGTCGATATTGGTGCGTTCAGTGCGGCAGAGGCGATGGATTGGGGTTTCAGCGGCCCGGTGCTGCGCAGCGCTGGCGTGCCCTGGGATTTGCGCAAGTCGCAGCCCTATGACGGCTACGAGACCTATGATTTCGATATTCCGATCGGCAAGAACGGCGATTGCTACGATCGCTATCTGATCCGTATCGAGGAAATGCGCCAAAGCGTGAAGATCATCGATCAGGCGCTGGCCAACATGCCCGATGGTCCGGTCCGCACCAGCGACCGCAAGGTGACGCCGCCCGCGCGTACCGAAATGAAGCAGTCGATGGAAGCGCTGATCCATCATTTCAAGCTTTATACCGAGGGCTATCACGTGCCGGCGGGCGAGACTTATGCTGCGGTCGAGGCGCCGAAGGGTGAGTTCGCCGTGTATCTGGTCTCGGACGGCACCAACAAGCCCTATCGCTGCAAGATCCGTGCGCCCGGCTTCGCCTTTTTGCAGGCGACCGATTTTCTATCCAAGGGCCACATGCTGGCCGATGCCGTGGCGATCATCGGGTCGCTCGACATTGTGTTCGGGGAGATCGATCGATGAGCGTCGCTCAATCGAATCACGGGATTGAGGAGGGCGCGCCATTCGCCTTCACGCCGCAATACCTAAAACAGGCCGAGCATCTGATCGCCAAATACCCGGCTGGCCGGCAAGCCAGTGCGGTTCTGCCGCTGCTGGCATTGGCGCAGCGTCAGCTTGGCTGGCTGCCGCGCCAGGCGATGGATTACGTCGCCTCCATGCTCGATATGGCGCCGATCCGCGTCTATGAGGTCGCCACATTCTATACGATGTACCGGCTGCAGCCGGGCGGTAAGCACGTGTTGGAGGTGTGTACCACCACGCCGTGCTGGTTGCGTGGCAGCGACGCGGTCGTGTCCGCCTGCAAATCCCGGCTCGGCATCGATTTCGGTGAGACCACGGCGGATGGCAAGTTCACGCTGCTCGAGGTCGAATGCCTTGGCGCTTGTGTCAACGCGCCGATGCTGCAGATCGGCGATCATTATTATGAAGACCTGGACGCGACCAATGTCGTCGCCCTGATCGATGCGCTGGCCGAGGGCAAGACGCCCAAGACCGGGTCGCAGATCGGCCGGCAGACTTCGGCCCCCGTCTCTGGTCTTACCACGCTGACCAAGGAGGCGTGATGCTTAGCGATCAGGACCGCATCTTCACCAATCTCTACGGCCAGAACGATTTCGGCCTGAAGGGCGCCAAGTCGCGCGGCGATTGGGACGGCACCAAGGCGATCATCGAGAAGGGGCGCGAGTGGATCATCGAAGAGATGAAGAACTCCGGCCTGCGCGGCCGCGGCGGGGCAGGGTTCTCGGCCGGTCTGAAATGGTCGTTTATGCCAAAGCCGGTCGAGGGCCGCGCGCATTACCTCGTCGTCAACGCTGACGAGGGTGAGCCCGGCACCTGCAAGGATCGCGACATCATGCGCCACGACCCGCATAAGCTGGTCGAGGGTTGCCTGATCGCCTCCTTCGCGATCTCGGCCCATGCTTGCTACATTTATATCCGCGGCGAGTTCTTTCAGGAGGCGCATAACCTCCAGCACGCGATCGACGAAGCCTATGCCGCCGGTCTGATCGGCAAGAATGCCTGCGGCACGGGCTGGGATTTCGACCTCTATCTGCATTTGGGCGCTGGCGCCTATATCTGCGGCGAAGAGACTGCTCTGCTCGAAAGCCTGGAGGGTCGCAAGGGCCAGCCGCGCCTGAAGCCGCCATTCCCCGCGCAATCCGGCCTCTATGGTATGCCGACCACGGTCAATAATGTCGAGACGATCGCCGTTGCTCCGACCATCCTGCGCCGGGGTGCTGCCTGGTTCGCCGGTATCGGCCGGCCGAAGAATACCGGCACCAAGATCTTCTGCATTTCCGGCCATGTGAATGAGCCGTGCAATGTCGAGGAGGAGATGGGCATCTCCATGCGCGAGCTGATCGACAAGCACGCCAAGGGTGTGCGCGGCGGTTGGGACAATCTGCTGGCGGTCATTCCGGGTGGCTCCAGCGTGCCGCTGCTGCCGAAATCCATCTGCGACACCGTGCTGATGGATTTCGATAGTCTGCGTGAGGTCAAATCCGGCCTCGGCACCGCTGCTGTCATCGTCATGGATAAATCGACCGATGTCGTCGCCGCGATCGCGCGCCTGTCGAAATTCTACATGCATGAAAGCTGCGGCCAATGCACGCCGTGCCGTGAGGGCACTGGCTGGATGTGGCGCGTGATGGAACGCATGGTCAGAGGCAATGCCGAGCCAGCCGAAATCGACATGCTGGAGGACGTGACCCGCCAGATCGAAGGCCACACGATTTGCGCGCTGGGCGATGCGGCGGCTTGGCCGATCCAGGGTTTGATCCGGCATTTCCGCCCCGAAATGGAGCGGCGCATGAGTGTTTCACGTGAAGCAGCGGCGGCGCGCGGTGCTGCGATGGCGGCAGAATGATGATGTGGATGGAACGCACCCATGCCTAAGCTGATCGTAGACGGTATCGAAGTCGAAGTGCCGCCGGGTGCGACGGTGATGCAGGCTTGTGAGGCGGCCGGCGCTGAAATTCCGCGCTTCTGCTATCACGACCGGCTGTCGATCGCCGGCAATTGCCGCATGTGCCTGGTCGAGATGGAAAAGGCGCCGAAGCCGATCGCCTCCTGCGCTATGCCGGCTGCCGACAATATGGTGATCAAGACCGACACGCCGCTGGTCAAAAAGGCGCGGCGCGGCGTCATGGAATTCCTGCTGATCAACCATCCGCTCGATTGCCCGATCTGTGATCAGGGCGGCGAATGCGATTTGCAGGACCAGTCGATGGCCTATGGCTTCGACCGCGGCCGCTACATCGAGAATAAGCGCGCGGTGAAGGACAAGAATCTGGGCCCGCTGGTCAAGACCTTCATGAACCGTTGCATCCATTGCACCCGCTGCATCCGTTTTGCGACGGAAGTCGCCGGCGTGCCGGAGATGGGGGCGACCGGTCGCGGCGAGCACATGGAAGTCGGCACTTATGTCGAGAAGGCGCTGTCGTCGGAAATGTCCGGCAATATCGTCGATCTCTGCCCGGTCGGCGCGCTGACCTCCAAGCCTTACGCCTTCACGGCGCGTCCCTGGGAGTTGCGCAAGACCGAATCGATCGACGTACTGGACGCGGTCGGCAGCAATATCCGCATCGATTCGCGCTCGGGCGAGGTGTTGCGCGTGCTACCGCGCCTCAACGACGCGGTTAACGAGGAATGGATTTCCGACAAGACCCGCCACGCCTGCGACGGGCTGCATAAGAAGCGGCTCGACCGCTGCTATGTCCGCAAGCACGGCAAGCTGGTCGAGGCGACATGGGGCGAGGCGTTCCAGGCGATTGCCGCCAAGGTGAAGAAGACGGAGCCGTCGCGCATGGCCGCGATTGCCGGCGATCTCGTCGATGTAGAATCGACGCTGGCGCTGAAGGAATTAATGGCCGGTCTCGGTGTTGCCAGCATCGATTGTCGCCAGGATGGCGCCAAGCTCGATGCGTCCGTGCGCGGAAGCTATCTCTTCAACACGACCATCGCCGGGATCGACCGGGCGGATGCCTGTGTGATCATCGGCTCCAACCCGCGTTGGGAAGCTCCGGTGCTGAACACGCGGCTGCGCCGCCGTTATCTGACCGGCCAGTTCAAGATCGGCGTCATCGGGCCGGCCTTGGACCTGACCTATAAATATACGCATCTCGGCGAAGGCGGGGCGGCTTTGGCCGATCTGATCGCAGGCAAGGGGCCGTTCGCCGAAATCCTGACCAAGGCCGAAAATCCGATGGTGATCGTCGGCATGGGCGGCCTAACCCGCGCCGATGGCGCTGCCGTTCTGGCGGGTGCGCGTGCGCTGGCCGAAACCTATGGCATGATCAAGGAAGATTGGAACGGCTTTAACGTGCTGCATCGTGCCGCCGCGCGCGTCGGCGCACTCGATGTCGGTTTCGTGCCGGGTGAGGGTGGTCGGGATGTCGCCGGGATCCTGGCGGGTGCTGAGGCGGGCGAGATTGATCTCGTTTATCTGCATGGCGCCGATGAGATCGACACGACCAAACTCGGCAAAGCCTTCGTGATCTATCAGGGCCATACCGGCGATGCC
>CAIZEE010000369.1 GCA_903931835.1 uncultured Elstera sp. | reverse complement strand
GGGTGGCCCAGCCTAACCATCATCTCTTATAAAACATCAACATGAGGTTGTTAGCCGGCATCGAGATGCGCTCCGCGAGCTCTAGTCTGTTTTGTTCAGCCAGAGCGACGACCTCTTCCAAGTGGCGCAAGCCCCAATCGGGATTTCTTTGCTTGAGGGAAAGATCGAAGGCGACGTTGCTGGGCGCGGTTTCGACTTTCGACTCAATATAAGGGCCATACAGAAACATCATGCCGCCCGATGGCAAAACTTGGCCCGCCCCCCTCATTAATCCCTCTGTCGCCGACCAGGGTGAAATGTGGATCATATTACTGTTGACGACGACATCCGGCTGATCGATCGACCACAAATCTGGTTGGGCCGCGTCCAACCTCAACGGCGGTCGCACATTCGGCAGTCCGGACTGTCCGACCCAGGCGGAAATGCTCGTAAGGGCGTCGGCATCCGCGTCCGAGGGTTGCCATAGCAGGTTCGGGAATGCCGCAGCGTTATAAACGACATGCTCGCCCGTGCCGGAAGCAATCTCCAGGACAAGGCCGCTCTGGGGCAAGCGGGGTTTGAACGCGTCTCGGATCGGATCGCGGTTACGAAAATACGAGGGCGAAGACGCCGCGCCTGTGGGAATGAAATCAGTCATAGACTTGTCATAGCAGCTGCGACCCCGGTGACACAGAGCGCCCTGCCACGAACATGATTTCTCGGCGCATCGTTAACGTAATAAAGTGCGCCATTCGATCTGGCGGTCAGAAAGCTCGACCGGTGGACCAAAGCCACACAGCATCAGCCGTTTGAGCTCGACAAGACCCGCGACCAGACAACTTCCCGCGCACCTGAAAACCCGCACCCGCCGGAATTGCGACTGAACGGAATTGCGAATGAACAGGCGCGACCATCGGTCATCGACCAGAACAACTGCGGCTTCATCGCACAGCGACGCCAGTCTACCTGCGAACAAAATCCTATGGTGCGGTGCAATAAAAGTATCTTGCGCTGCAACAATGCTTCTAAGAAATTTGTGCAGGTGCAGCAAATTTGTTCTCTGCCAGAGTCATGATTCGGCAGGTTTCTGCGTCTGACAAATATCGGCGCATACTGTGCAATGCAGCTTCATGACGGATACCTTACAAAGGGCTATCCCTGTGGCAGTAAGCCGCAATTTTGCCTTGTTATCAAAAGACTTCTGCCTTACTGTCCGGCTCGTTGGAGGAACGTCTTGCCCAGACCGTCGGGAAATTTCGGCGTCATGGGTGGGCATATAGTTCGCATCGTGGCCGGGTAATTCGGCCACACAGGGAGGGAATGATGAAGTTGCGCCCCATTTTGATGGCGGCTTCGTTCGTCGCTATGTCAGCAACATTTGCGTCGGCTAACGAAGAACTCGCCAAGCTATCATCGGATGCCAATCAGTGGGTTATGCCCAGTGGCAATTACTCCGCTCAGCGTTACAGCGGACTGAGCCAGATCAATCAGTCAAACGTCGGCAAGCTGCATGTCGCCTGGACCTTCTCGACTGGCGTTCTGCGCGGTCATGAAGGTGGCCCGCTGGTTATCGGCAACGTGATGTATGTCCATACGCCGTTTCCGAATATCGTCTATGCGCTTGATCTGAACAATGATGGTCGGATCATGTGGAAGTACGAGCCGAAGCAGGATCCGAACGTGATCCCGGTCATGTGCTGCGACACGGTTAACCGTGGCGTTGCCTATGCTCCCGGCGGTGACGGCACGATCATCCTCGATCAGGCCGATGCCAATGTCGTGGCGTTGAACGCCAAGACCGGCGCCGAAATGTGGAAGGTCGCCAACGGCGATCCGAAGAAGGGCGAAACCATGACCGGCGCTCCGCTGGTTGTGAAGGACAAGGTTCTCGTTGGTATTTCCGGCGGTGAATTCGGCGTCCAGGGCCGCGTGACGGCTTATAACCTGAAAGACGGCTCGCTCGCTTGGAAGGCCTACTCGGTCGGCACCGACGACCAGCTCCTGTTCGACAGCAAGACCACGTCGCTGGGCCAGCCCGTCGGCAAGGACTCTTCGCTGAAGACCTGGGAAGGCGATCAGTGGAAGACTGGTGGCGGCGCCACTTGGGGTTGGTATTCGTATGATCCCAAGCTCAACCTGATCTACTACGGTTCGGGCAACCCGAGCACGTGGAACCCGTCACAGCGTCCGGGCGACAACAAGTGGTCGATGACCATTTTCGCTCGTAACGCCGATACGGGCGTCGCGAAGTGGGTCTATCAGATGACCCCGCATGACGAGTGGGACTATGACGGCATCAACGAGATGGTTCTCGCCGACATGCCGGTTAAGGGCAAGGAAACCAAGGCCCTCGTTCACTTCGACCGTAACGGCTTCGGCTATACGCTTGATCGTGAATCAGGTGCTCTGCTGGTTGCCGAGAAGTACGATCCGGCCGTCAACTGGGCGACGCATGTCGATATGAAGACAGGCCGTCCGGATGTCGTGCCGCAATACTCGACGCAGCATAACGGCGCCGACGTCAACTCGACCAATATCTGCCCGGCAGCTCTTGGTTCGAAGGACGAACAGCCGTCTGCCTACGATCCGAAGACCCACCTGTTCTTCGTTCCGACCAACCATGTCTGCATGGACTACGAACCCTTCAAGGTTTCGTACACTGCAGGTCAGCCTTTCGTTGGCGCAACGCTGAACATGTATCCGCCCAAGGGCCAGACCAATCTTGGTAACTTCATCGCCTGGGATGCCAGCGCCGGTAAGATCGTATGGTCGGATCCGGAGCCCTTCTCGGCTTGGGGTGGCGCTCTGGTGACTGCTGGCGACGTCGTGTTCTACGGCACGCTGGAAGGCTACCTGAAGGCGGTTGATCCGGCGACGGGCAAGCTGCTCTACAAGTTCAAGACCCCCTCGGGCATCATCGGCAACGTCAACACGTATGCCCATGCTGGCAAGCAGTACATCGCCGTCCTCTCGGGCGTTGGTGGCTGGGCCGGTATCGGCATGGCGGCTGGCCTTGCTAAGGATACCGATGGTCTGGGTGCGGTCGGTGCCTACAAGGCGCTGTCCAGCTACACCCAGCTCGGTGGCGTGCTGACCGTGTTCTCGGTTGACTAACAAAACCGACTAACACGTCAAAACTAAGGGCCGGTATCTTGGGAAACCAGGGTACCGGCCTTTTTCTCTGGCGCTTATGCGTTATGTTAAGTATCGAAGCAGACACGCTTTTTTATTGTGGCGTGACGCTGGGTTTTCGAGTCTTAGGAGGAATAGGACAATGAGCACGCGTAACCTGATTGTCGGGATTTCGGTTCTGGCAATTGGCAGCTTGGTGGCTTTCAGCAGCTACGCCGAAGATGCCGATAAGCCCTATGTCGTTATCGACGGGAAAGTCGACCAGGCCACCTATAACGGCTATCGCCGCTATGGCGACGCGTGCCTGCGCTGCCATGGCCCGGATGCCGGCGGCAGTTCCTACGCGCCCGATCTGACCGAATCGTTGAAGCACATGACCAAGGAAGAGGTCGAGGGCACGATCATCAACGGCCGCAAGAATGTGACGACGAGCCAAGATAATGTGATGCCGTCGTTTGGTGAGGTTGAGGACGTCGTGCTGTATATCGATGATATTTATGGATATCTGAAGGCGCGCTCCGACGGTGCGCTTGGCCGCGGCCGTCCCCAACGCATCCCGGTACCGCCGAAGAACTAAGACCTCAAGACCAATCAGAAACGAAAATTCGAGGAAACGCCGCCATGCAGACGCGCCATCAGAGTGCCGTCCTAGCCTTTGCGACGGCTATGAGCCTGTGCCTTACCTGGGCGCAGGCTCACGCGCAGACGGCCGAGCTGAACGATCGAACAACGCTCAGGGTTTGCGCCGATCCCAGCCACCTGCCGTACTCAAACGACAAGCAGGAAGGGTTTGAGAACAAGATTATCAATGTGCTCGGCGCGGAACTTGGCCTCCCTGTCGTTTACACCTGGTTCCCGCAAGGTCCGGGCTTCGTCAAGAGCACGCTCGGATTGCGCCGTTGCGATCTCGTGCCCGGCGTTTCTGCCGGCGACGACACGATGACGACGACGACGCCCTATTACTTCACGACCTACGTGATGATTTCACCGAAATCTGGCCCGACATATTCGGGCCTGTCCGATCCTGCTCTGGCGGCAAAACGCGTCGGGGTGACGGCAAACTCGCCGCCGGTGAATCTGATGCTGAAATACCATCTGATGGCGAAGATGCATTCCTATGCCCAGGTGTTCGATACCCGGTTCGACTCGCCCGATCATGAATTGGTCAAGGATGTGGTCAGCGGCGAAACCGATATTGGTCTGATCTGGGGGCCGATGGGCGGCTATTGGATCAAGCACGACAACCTGCCGCTGACTATTCAGCCGATCAAGGCGGAGGAGGGCACGTTCCCGATGACCTACCACATCGCCATGGGTGTGCGCGGCAGCGAACCGGAATGGCGTCGCAAAGTGGGCGCTGCGTTGACCAAGCATAAGGCGGAGATCGACGCCATTCTGTTCGACTATGGCGTACCGCTGCTCGACGAGCAGGGAAATCTGATACCGCCGCCAGCAGCCAAAGCGACGCCATGATGCGTTGTTTAGGCCAACGCCTGCTGATAGTGGCAGGCGTGGTCGCGATACTGTCGATGAACGGGGCCGTCGAGCCGGTAATGGCGACGTCGCCCGTTCAGACACCGCCGGTCGCAATCCCGCCTGGCTATAAGCTCGACGACTATAAGTCGCCGACACCTCCGATCGTGCCCGGCGGTACGGCAGTCACAACGGCGCAAGCAAAGGCGCTTTGGGACGGAAACGATGCCATCTTCATTGATGTCCTGCCTGCGCCGATCCGCCCCCCTGGCTTGGCACCCGATCAGATGTGGGCACCCAAGCCACGCCGCGATATCCCCGGCAGCGTGTGGCTGCCGGATGTCGGCCGTGGCGCCATCAATGATGCGACCGATCGCTATTTTCAGACGAATCTAAGCCATCTGACGCATGACCATAAAGATCAGGCGATCGTGATCTATTGTCTGGCGGATTGCTGGATGAGCTGGAACGCAGTGAAACGGGCAGCGAGCTATGGCTATACCAAGCTCTACTGGTATCGCGACGGGACCGATGGATGGACCGACGCTGGGCTGCCCGTTGAGCTTGTGCGGGAAATACCGCAGGATCAATAGGTCCCGAGCATCTCGATCAAGGAACAGTCGATGGCAGTTTCGCTGGCGCCCATCAGCGTCGATATCGGGCGGGCGGGTTGGATCGAAAGCCGGCACGATGTTCACGCCGTGGTGTGTCGGCCCGACGGGTCGATCGTCACCTGCTGGGGCGATCCCGATTTCGCAACCATCCCGCGCTCCGCCATCAAACCCTTCCAGTCCGTACCGCTGATCGAGACGGGCACCGCAGATGCCCTGGCGTTCCCGCCGGCACTGATAGCCCTGTCCAGCGCCTCGCACGATGGCGCTCCTAAACACATCGCGTGGCTAGACCGGTTGATGCGCCAACTCGGCGTGGACGACCAGGCGCTCGAATGCGGCGCCCATGCCCCGTATAATCAGGATGCCGCTGATGCGCTGATCCGCGACGGCAAATCGCCCTGCCGCATCCATAATAACTGCTCAGGCCAGCATCTGGGCTTCATCGCCACCGCGATGCATGAGCAAGAGAATTATCACGGCTATACGGAGCCGGCGCATCCCGTTCAACGCCGCGCTATGGGTGTTATCGAGGAGATGACCGGCACCGTTATCGATCGCGCCACTCTGGCGATCGATGGCTGCAATGCGCCGACCTTTGCGCTGCCTCTGCGAGGGCTTGCCACCGCAGCGGCCCGGCTTGCTGTCCCCGATGATCTGCCGGCCGACCGCGCCGCCACGCTCAACCGCATTTTTTCGGCTTGTGTTGCTTTTCCCGAACTGGTGGCCGGCGAGGGGCGACTAGACACGCTGATGATGCGCGCGATGGAGGGCGGCGGGATTACCAAGATCGGTGCTGAGGGCGTCGTGATCGGCGCGTTGCGCGACCTCGGGATCGGTTTCGCGCTCAAGGTCGCTGATGGAGCAAAGCGCGCAGGCGATGCCGCTGCTGCGCGCCTGCTGTTGGCGCTCGGCGCGATCCCACGGTCGAACGCCGCCCTGGTTCAATCCTGGGCGGAGCCGATTATTCAGTCGGCCGCCGGTACCAATGTCGGGCAGATCACAGTCGATCTGCCCGGGTAACGGTTATTGCGGCAGCGGTTGTGGCGTGTCGCTCAGCGTCCGCAGATAGGCGATGACATTGGCGCGTTCTTCAGGCTTGGCCAGACCGGCAAAGCTCATCTTCGTGCCGTTGGCATAGGCCTTCGGGTTGGTGATGAACTTGTTGATCTCTTCGTAGTTCCACGGCGTGCCGGCCAGCTTCTTCAGCGCGTCCGAATAATCGAAACCGGGATGCGAGGCGCGACCCCGTCCGATGACGCCCCACAAATTCGGGCCGACCTTGTTCGGGCCGTCCTTCACAAAAGTGTGGCAGGTCGCGCATTTCTTGGCGATGCCTTCACCCTCAGTCGCAGACGCCTTGGCCAGCAAGGGCGAAACCGGGGGGATCACTGCGGGAGCTGCATCGCCGCTGCTGCTGCCCTTGGCAGGTTCCTCGACAGCGCCGGCAACGACAAAGGAATCCTTCGCCGGCACGATCGGCTCAACGAACCCTTCGCTGAGGAAGCTGATGCCGAGAATGACGATCCCGGTCAGCAGCACCGCCGCCGAAATCTTATTAAACTCCAGACTATCCGCCATCGCCCATCCTCAATATCAACGCCGCAGCTCAATCCAGACGCTGAGCCGAGGCCAAAATAGAAGCATCCCGCCGGGCAATCAACAGCAGTGCCAGCGAGGCATTATGTCATAGCACCGCAGGTAGTACGTCAAAGAGATTGTTACAGCAAAGCCGAAGCCGATATAACCGTCAGGCGTTGGAGTTTGCCGCCCCCGACGCATCATTACAGTGCCTTGTAATGATTGAAAAACGCGGCGATTCGCCACAGGCGAAACTGCCAGCTTGTCTGGCTGGAGGGAATGCTGACCGCCTCGACTGCGCTCAATCCGCTGGTCGTGATTCCGTCACGACTGAATGCGACGCGGCTGCCCAATAAGCCGCTGGCGGAAATCCATGGCGAACCGATGATTGTCCATGTCTGGCGCCGCGCTGTTGCCGCCGCAGTTGGACCGGTCGTCGTGGCCTGCGGCGATCAGGCAATTGCCGATGTCGTGATGCAGTTCGGCGGCAGTGTCGTATTGACCGATCCCGATCTGCCGTCCGGCTCCGACCGCGTCTACGCCGCAGCCGAAGAGGTCGATCCCGATCATGATTTCAACGTGGTGATCAACCTCCAGGGCGACATGCCGACGCTCGACCCGCCGCTGCTGCATTCGGTATTGGAGCCCCTGGCCAATCCGCAGGTCGATATCGCGACTTTGGCGGTCGAAATTGATGACATGCGTGAGGCTATGGACCCGAACGTGGTCAAGATCGCATTGGCGTTGCAGGAGGATGGCGTGATCGGCCGCGCGCTGTATTTCAGCCGAGCGCCAATCCCGCATGGCGATGCCGAGCGCTATCACCACCTCGGTATTTATGCCTATCGGCGCGATGCGCTGCGCCGGTTCGTGACCTCGCCACCGGCAGTGCTCGAGACATCCGAGCGGCTGGAGCAGCTTCGCGCGCTTTCGGCCGGCATGCGCATCGATGTGCGGTTGGTCCACACCGTACCGCTCGGCGTCGACACCGAAGCCGATCTTGAACGCGCGCGCACCCTCGTCTATCGACGGAACTGATATGTCTCAGATCAAACTCATCGCCTTTCAGGGCGAACCCGGCGCCAATTCCGATCTGGCGGCGCGGGCTGTGTTCCCGGGTGTAGCGACGCTGCCCTGCCGCGCCTTTGAAGACGCCTTTGCCGCCGTATCGGAAGGGCGGGCTGACCGCGCAATGATTCCGATCGAGAACTCGGTCGCCGGTCGTGTCGCCGATGTCCATCATCTGATGCCGGAATCCGGCCTGTTCATCGTGGCCGAGCGCTTTCAGCGTATCCGCCATCAGCTCTTGGCGCCGCGTGGCGCTACGCTTGAGAGCATCAAGCGCGTGCACAGCCACATTCAGGCGCTGCAGCAATGCCGCGTGATGCTGCGTGCCCATGGCTTTGAGCCGGTGGTTCATGCCGATACGGCGGGTGCGGCGGCCCAGATCGCGCGGGCAGGCGATATCAGCGAGGCGGCGATCGCCTCGTCGCTGGCGGGCGAGATCTATGGCCTTGATACGGTGCTGAGCGATATCGAGGATGCCGCTCACAATACCACGCGGTTTCTGGTCTTGAGCCGCGAGGCGGCGTGGCCGGAGCGGGGCACGGCGAACTGCAGGACCAGCTTCATCTTCCGCGTTCGCAACGTGCCGGCGGCGCTCTACAAGGTGCTGGGCGGGTTCGCAACGAACGGCATCAACCTGACCAAACTGGAAAGCTACATGGTCGATGGCCGCTTCTCTGCTACGCAATTCTACGCCGATGCGGATGGCCATCCAGACGATCCGGCGATGCGCAACGCCTTCGAAGAGCTACGCTTTTTCACCAGCGAGGCGCGTATCCTCGGTTGCTATCCGGCAGCTAGGTTCGAATAGACGCAAGCCATCCATCGACCAGCCGGCGGGCGATCGAATCCGCTCGCGGCAGGCTGAGACCGTGCGCCGGAAAATTGGCAATCTCGGCTGGCGAAAACCAGCGTGCGTCCTCAAGCTCGGTGTGGTCGACGGTAATCTCGGTGGTCAGCGCCTCGGCCATGAAGCCCAGCATCAGCGATTGCGGAAACGGCCAGGGTTGCGAGGAATGATAGCGCACCCGGCCAACGCGAATGCCGCTCTCCTCAAATACCTCGCGGCGTACGCCATCCTCCAGGCTCTCGCCGATCTCGACGAAGCCAGCCAGAGTCGAATACATGCCGGGCGGCCATTGCGGCTGGCGGCCGAGCAGGCAGCGCCCGTCGTGTTCGACTAGCACGATCGTCGCCGGATCGGTCCGGGGGAA
This sequence comes from uncultured Elstera sp., assembly GCA_903931835.1. GTDB lineage: Bacteria > Pseudomonadota > Alphaproteobacteria > Elsterales > Elsteraceae > CAIZEE01. The sequence goes on along the minus strand of CAIZEE010000369.1, from coordinate 289 downwards.
ATGCTGGGCGCCGCAATTTGGGTTAGTGCAGTTCATCGAATGACCGGCGGCCTGCCTTATCGTCGGCGAACCGCAAACGCCGCAGAAACCCTGGCGGCCATGCCAATGCGCCAGCCCCCTGGCGTAAGCCAGCACTGCGCCGATCCCGCGCGACAGCTTCACACCGACCTGGCGCAGATCGACAAAGCCGGCACCGGGTGAAAGCCGTTCAGCGAAGCGTGTCGCCTCGTCTTCTTCAAGCACCGACACGTCAGCCAGCCAATATTCAACCTCGCCGCCAAGGCCGAGG
>CAIZEE010000368.1 GCA_903931835.1 uncultured Elstera sp. | reverse complement strand
GGGCGATGATCACACGCTTGGCCGGCTTGCCCTCCAGAATCCAGAAATGCCGCGCCAGGCGAATAATCGTGTCGACCGCTTCGGAACCGGAGGAGGCAAAGAACGCATGCTCCATTCCAGCCGGCGCAATCTTGGCGAGCCGCGCCGATAATTCGATCGCAGGCGGCGTCGCCGTCTTGAAGAAGGCGTTGTAGAAAGACAATTGCCGCATTTGGGCGGCAGCGGCATCGGCCAGCTCATCCCGGCCATATCCGACGGCGGTGCACCACAGCCCGGCCATGCCGTCCAGGATCTTCTTGCCGTCGGAATCCCACAGCCAGACACCCTTTCCATGGGTGATGATACGGCTTTTTTCCGCATGCAACGCCTTGTGATCGGTAAAGGGGTGCAGAAAATGCGCCGTATCAAGGGCTTGCCATTCGGCCGTGGTGTATTGGTTGGACATCGCTCGCCGCCGGTTTCCTGAAATCTCTGGTGGCGCCATCATAGACAGAAGTGCTGGGCCAGCGGTAACGAATCCCAGCTGTTATTCGCCCAGATAGGGTTTCAGCGGCTTATTGAAGGCCCAGATCGCGACGGCGACGGCCAGTGTCAGTGCTGCGATCATTAGGAAAAAATCGACCTTGGGCATCAACTCCCAGAAACTGCCGAGATAGCCGGCGAGGAACCCACCCAGCGTCATCTGCAAGAACCACAAGCCCATCATGAGCGACACGACTCGCGCGGGCGCGACCTTGCTGACCAGCGACAGTCCAACCGGCGATACATAGAGCTCGCCCAGGGTGAGAAACACGAAATACAAGACCAACCAAAGCCAGCTCGAGTGTTCGGTACCCTCGATCACCACTGCCGCCGCCATCAGCAGATTGGCGACGCCGACCATAGCGACGCCCATCGCCATCTTGGTCACCGTCGATGGCTCCGTACCCTTGCGCGACTGTCTCGCCCACCACCAGACGATGATCGGCGTAAAGGTAAAGATGAAGATCGGATTGATCGACTGGAACCAGGTCGTCGGAATTTCGGCCGCGTAGCCGAACAGCGCTACCGTCCGATCGGTATTCTGATCGGCCCACAAGGCAATAGAATCCCCCTGCTGCTCGTAGGCTCCCCAAAAGATGATGTTGAGTGCCGTAAGCACCAGCAAAGCGGCAATCCGGCGCCATTCGTCGCCATCGAGCTTCTGGTGCGCGGTTTTGTTTTTCCGTGCCCGCGTCAGCTCGTCCATCGGCAAATGTCGCTGCCCGAACGCATAAGTGACGACGCCGATCAGCATGCCGATGCCGGCCGACAGATAGCCGTAATGCCACCCAACCTCCTCACCCAACGTACCGCAGACCAGCGGCGCTAGCGCTGCGCCGACATTAACCCCCACATAGAAGACCGAATAGGCGCGGTCGCGCCTCGTATCACCCGGCGCGTAAAGCCCGCCGACTTGGGTCGAGATATTCGGCTTGAACGCGCCGTTACCGATAATAAGTGTCAGCAATCCGAAGAAGAACAGGGAGTTGTCCATCAACAGGAATTCGCCGCACGCCATGATGATGCCGCCCAGATAGACGGTGCGTCGCTGGCCGAGCAACCGGTCTGCAACCAAGCCGCCTAGGATCGGCGTGAACCAGACGAGGCCAATATAATATCCGTAAATGTCCGAGGAGATTTGCTGGGTGTTTCTGGCGCCGCCATAGAGCCATTCCAGACCCGATTTAACAGTCTGATAGCCAATCACTTGCTCAAGCTGCCCGGGCAAAAACAGATAATTGACCATGTAGAGGATTAGCAGCGCGCGCATGCCGTAATAGGAGAAGCGCTCCCACATTTCGGTCATGAACAGGACCGATAACCCTCGTGGGTGGCCGAATAATTCGGCAGGCTTGGCTTGGTCGACGCTGTTTCCCAGAACTGTCATGTTTCCCCCCGGCGCGGCCAAGGTGCCATTGCTTGATCGCCGACGCAATCGACGTCGCGGTCGACCGTGAAACCCGCTATATGCGGTATTGCGAAGCCGACTTGAGAGGTTTTAGTGACGCGTCGTATTCTGTTCGCCCTGTTTGCCATCTGTACTTTGGGCCTGCCTGCCGTCGCGGCGGATAAGGTAACGCCACCGGCAAATCTTGATGCACTGCCCCCGGCGGATACCAAGCCTATTCTCGGACGCTGGCAATATCCGGCCGGCGACCAGCCGATCCTAACCTTCGAGTTCAGGGAGAAATCATTGACCGTGCGCATCGTCAACGCCGACGGAAAGGTTTCCAATGGCACGGCGGACGCCGACTACAAACAGGGGGCCCCCGGTGTCATCTGGCTGGTCACGAGTAATGCACGTACGAGCACGCAACAGCCTCCGCAGGCCGCAGTCGCGGTGACCAGACTTCAGCTCGTCTCCAAGGACGAGCTTGATATGGTCGATAGCGGTCAGGATCTCGATAGTTATCGCGTCATACCCTTGGGTCGGGTGCGCTGAGCGGTGACCGGCATCGATCCCTGGCACAGCGCCATCGCCAGTTTTCTGTTGGCTTTCCCGGCCTTCTTTTCGATCGTCAACCCGGTCGGTGGCGGCCTGATCTACAGCCAGATTACCGGCTATCTGACGCAGGGCGAGCGCGTCTGGCTGGCGAGGCAGATTGCGATCTATTCCTCCATCGTGATGATCGTGTCGCTCGCCGGCGGCGCCTATCTATTGAATTTCTTTGGTATTTCATTGGCGGCCTTGCGTATCGCCGGCGGCCTGGTCGTCGCCGTGCGCGCCTGGTATCTGCTGGCCGAGCCTGAAACCCACGAGGATCGCAAGCAGGAGCAGGCTGGCGAAGCCTCAGGATCGGTCGCCGACATGTCCTTCTACCCATTGACCATGCCGTTCACCACCGGCCCCGGCACCATATCAGTCGCGATCGCGCTCGGCGCGAACCGGCCGGCGAGCGGCATCGGCCTGGTCCCCTTTTTCCTGGGCGCTTCGGGGGCGGCGCTGGCCATTGCGATCATGATCTGGATCGCCTATCGCTGGTCGGATTGGCTGATGGGACTGCTGGGTCCGTCGGGTGGGCGCATCGTCACGCGGCTATCAGCGTTCCTGCTGCTCTGCGTCGGCACACAAATCCTGTTGAACGGAATAGACGACCAGATTTCAAGCCTGTTTGATCTGCACCACTAGGAAATCGAGGGTTCTGCCACGGAACCGCCCAATTGATGAGACGAGATAAGCCGCCCGAAATTGGGCATTAAAACCAAAGACGCTGTCAAAGCGTCGCAGGAGAGAAGCAATGGGGAAGACTTTATGGGGAGCCGCAGCCATGGGCTTGGCGATGATGGGGACGCTCACCGCCGCTAACGCAGTGCCCGGTAACGGCGCTGACAGCCCGTTTGTCAGCAAACTGCCGTTCAACGTGCCGCGCTTCGACAAGATCAAGGATAGCGACTACGCCCCCGCCTTCGAGTTTGGCATGGCGCAGGAACTGGCGGAGATCGAGGTGATCGCGAATAACCCTCAGCCGCCGACCTTTGAGAACACTATTGCGGCGATGGAACGGTCCGGCGAGTTCTTAGGCATCGTCAACCAGATCTTCGGCGGCATGACCAGCGCCAATACCAATGACGCGCTGCAGGCGCTCGATGGCGATATCCAGCCAAAGCTGCAGGAACATGCCGACGCGGTGTTGCTAAACCCGAAACTCTTCGCCCGCGTCCAGACGCTGTATGACAGCCGCGCGTCGCTTGGCCTCGACAGCAAGGCCGATTTCCTGCTTGAGCAAACCTATAAGCGCTTCGTGCGCGCCGGCGCCAAGCTGAAGCCCGAGGATCAGGCGAAGCTCCGCGAGTTGAACAAGGAAGTCGCCAAACTCGGTGCCGAATTCCGCGATAAGCTGCTGGCCGCCAGCAAAGAAGGCGGCGTCCTGGTCGACGACAAAGCCGATCTGAAGGGCCTGAGCGACGCTGATATCGCCGCTGCCGCAACCGCAGCCG